>CAZLBQ010000215.1:0-10200 GCA_964557745.1 uncultured Anaerolineales bacterium | reverse complement strand
CGCGGTCGAACAAGCCCGGGTAGCCGTAGCCCGGCTGGTACAGCGTCACGGTCTCCAGGTTGCGGGCCGGGCCGGCCTGCGGCCGCGTCTCGATGTCCATCTTCCAGCCCGAGGGGATGGCGGCCTGGTAGCCATAGCGCGGGCTGGCAACGCTCTGCCCGTCCCACGTGCCGTCTGTGACGGGGATGAGCAGGCGCTGGCCAGGGTAGATGAAGCGGGCGCTCGCCAGCCAGGGGTTCAGGTCGTGCAACTCCCCAATCGTCACGCCGAAGCGGCGCGCGATGCTGTACACCGTATCCCCAGCGCGAATCACGTAGACGGTCGTCTCGACGGGCATGTGGATGACCTGGCGCGGGTAGATGACGCTCAGATCCGTACCGGGATTGGCCTGGCGAATGGCGTCCAGGGTCACGCCGCATTGAGTAGCGATGCGCCACAGTGTATCGCCGGGGGCGACGACGACGACCTGGCCGCAACGGGAGCTAGAGCCGGGTGGCGCCGCCTGAGTAGCGGGCGCAACGGCGAGCGCGGCGACGGTGGCGCAGAGCACGGCGACGAGTGCGCCGAGCCAACGCCGAATGGATGTGTTCTGATACCCCCACATATTAACCTCTCCTTCTTTGCCTTGCGAATGCTGTGTCTGATATGTCGGTTTGCGCTGGTCTGAAATCATGGTTGACCTCCTCACCCTGTCATTCTCTCGCGCCTGGTGAACTGACGACAGCCCTCCCGCAGAAGTTCCACACCCAGTGGCCCCCAAGAGGCGATTTTCGTCGCCTGGGGGCCAAATCAGCCGTTTGGGGGATGAAGCATCCACCGTCAGAGGTATGCGAGGAGGCTGGGACGCGATGGGGTGGCGAGGGGGGGGTAGCGGCGTCTAGCCGATGAAGACTTGCTCTTCGGGATATTTAACGCGGGCGGGGGGAGCCTGGCGCGCCAGGGCGATGATGATCGTCAACGGACCGAGGCGGCCCCAGAACATGACAAGCATGATAACCGCCTGGCTGAAGCCGTTCAGGTCGTCGGTGAAGGCCAGGGAGAGGCCGCACGTGGCGAAGGCGGAGATGACCTCGAACAAGGCCTGGTCGAGGCTGACGGGCTGCGCGAGGAGGATAAGCCAGGTGGCGGTGACAACCACGGCCAGGGAGATGGTCAGGATGGCCGCGGCGCGGCGAATGGCCGCGTCGCTCAGGCGGCGGCCCGCGACAATGGGCTGCTGCAGACCGCGCGCATAGCTCCAGACCGAGATGAGGAGGACGGCGAAGGTGCCGGTGGTGATGCCACCGCCCATCGAGGCCGGCGCGCTGCCGATGAACATGAGTAGTATCATCACCATCTGGCTGGCCGGCTGGAGGTCGGGGAAGGTCGGGCCGGCCATGAAGCCGGCCGTGCGCGCCGAGATGGACTGGAACAGGGCCAGGCTGAGCTGGCGCGGGGCTGGCAGGCCGGCCACAAGCCCACCGGGCCGCACCTCGCTCAGCCACAGGGCGAGCGCGCCAAAGACGATCAGAAAGAGGATGACGACGAGGGTGAGGCGCGTGTGGAGCGAGAGCCTGTGGTCACGCGGCCAGGTCAGCAGGTCGTCCAGGACGGGGATGCCTAGCCCGCCCAGGAAGATGAGCGCGCCCAGGATGGTGAGGGTCAGGTCATCGTTGGGCAGGCCGTGGGGATACTCGGGCAGGCCGCCAAACAGGTCGAACCCGGCGTTACAGAAGGCGGCGACGGAGTGGAACGCGCCGTACAGGAGGGCGCGTCCGGCCCCTAGGTCGTTCACCCAGTGCGCCCAGAGCGCGAGCGCGCCGAGGCCCTCGATGATGAGGATGGCGACGATGACCTGGCGGGTCAGGCGCAGGATGGCGCGCGGCGAGAGGAGGCCCATCGAGTCGCGCAGGGCCAGGCGGCTGACGAGGGCGACGCGCCGCCCGACGAGGCTGAGGGCGAGGACGGCCAGGACCATGAAGCCCAGCCCCCCCACCTGGGTCAGGATGAGCAGCAGCACCTGCCCGGCCGGGGTCAGGTCGCGGCCGGGCGCGATGAGAGACAGCCCGGTGACGGTCAGCGCCGACGTGGCGGTGAACAGGGCGACGGAGAAGGGGAGGGGGCCATAGGCGCCCACGCCAGGCAGCATGAGTAGGAGGGTTCCGACGCCGACCAGCGCGGCCAGGCCAAGGACGAGGCGGACGGCGGGCGGGAGAACGCGCAGCGGACGCGGGCGGAGCATACGGGCCTAGGGCAACTCGGACAGGCGGGCTAGATCGTCGTTCGCGCCAAGGACGACCAGATGGTCGTCCGCCGCCAGCCGGACGTCGACGCCCGGCGAGACAGTGACGTCGACACCGCGCTTGAGGGCGAGGATGGTGACGCCAAAGCGGCGGCGCAGGTCCGCTTCTCCTAGCGTCACGCCGCGCAGCGAGCGGGGCACGATGACCTCGGTGATGCTGTAGTCCGCACTGAGGATCAGCGAGCTGAACATACTCGTGCTGGTCAGCTCGTGGGCCAGGCGTTGGCCCGCTTCGACCTCCGGCAGCACGACGCGATTGGCGCCGATTCTGAGCAGAATGGAGCGCTGGCGCTCGGTCAACGCCTTGACGATGATGGTCCGCACGCCCATGCTCTTGAGGGTCGCCGTGGTCAGAATCGTCCCCTCGAAGTTCTGCGACATGGAGACGATGACGGTGTCAAAGGCGGTGATGTCGATGTCACGCAGGGCGTTCTCGTCGGTGGCGTCGAGGGTGACAGCCTGGGTAAGCTGGTCGGCGTAGGCCTGGATCACGGCAGGGTTGTTGTCGACACCCAGCACATTGAAGCCCACCTCGGCCAGAGTGAGGGCGAGGCTGGAGCCGAAGCGTCCGAGGCCGATGACGGCGAATTCTGGTTTGTCACGACGGGACACGGAATCGCTCCTGCGCCTCAATGGTCCGACGACTTCTTGCCGAGCTTCACGCCGCTGATGAAGAGCGCTGCGCCGACAAACAGGATACCCAAGCCCAGGTAGAGCAGGTCCAGGGCGCTCGCGTACTTCACCTCGAGGGCCTGCTGGAAGAACTTGACGACCAGGATGAGCAGGATGACCTTGGCGAGGCGGTCCTTCAGGTCGTCGATGCTGCGGATGCGCAGCAGACGGGCGGCGAAGTCGGAGTTCTCGGCGCGCTCGATCTTGCTGACGAACAGCTCGTAGAGGCCCAGGGCGAAGATGAGGAGAATGGCGGCGAACAGGTAGCCGTCCACCGCCTTGACGATGTTGGTGACGAGGGCGGCGCGCACGGCCTGCCTCACGTCGTCGGCCAGGTTCGGCGTCAGATAGTCCAGCAGGTCGCGTGTCATGTAGGACACGTCCATAGTGGCGAGCAGGAACGCGCCCAGAGCCATCAGGAGGCTCGCCAGCACGGCGATGAGCGTCATGAGACGGCTGGTCCACAAGAAGCTCTCGAAGGCGCGCTCCAGCGGCCCCTGCACGCGCGGCGCGGCGCCATTCAGGGCGCCATTGGGGACCGGTGGGGCATCCGGTGTATCGAGGCCCGTGACGGGCGTGAGTGTCGCGTTGGGCATAGTCGTCTGGTTTCGTAGGCGGTCGGGGCGCATTCCTGCGCCCCGACCGACAGGTTACGCGGCTTGGCGGGCGTCCTGGCGGCGGTAGAGCCACTTCTCGACTTCCACCGCCCAGAATACCACAGTACTGGCGAGCAGACAAATCACGATGTCAGACGGCGTCAGCGGGACGGTCTGGAAGAAGCTCTGGAAGGGCGGGAAGTAGACGACGGCCATCTGCAGCGCCAGGGTGATGACGACGGCCCACAGGAGCAGCGGGTTGGAGCGCAGGCCGATTCTGAACAGCGACTCGCGGTTGGAGCGCACGGCCATGGCGTGGCCCAACTGGGACAGAGTGAGGGTGACGAAGACCATCGTGCCCCAGGCCGGGTTGCCGCCCAGCCAGGCCCAGTAGCCGACGCCAAAGGCGACCAGGGCCAGCAGCAGACCGATAATGACGACGTGGCGGCCGATGCCGCGGCTGAAGATACTCTCGCCCGGCGCGTAGGGCGCGCGGCGCATGGTGTCCGGCTCCGTCGGCTCCAGACCGAGCGCCAGGCCCGGCACGCCGTCGGTGACAAGGTTCATCCACAACACCTGGAGCGTCGTCAGGGGCAGCGGCAGGCCCATGAGCTGCGTCAGGAGCATGACCGTCACCTCGCCCGTATTGCTTGTCACAATGTACTTGACGAACTTGCGGACGTTGTCGTAGATGGTGCGGCCCTCTTCGACGGCGCCGACGATGGTCGTGAAGTTGTCGTCCAGGATGACCATATTGGCCGCTTCCTTGGACACGTCGGTGCCGGTGATGCCCATGGCGACGCCGATGTCGCTCTTGCGCAGCGCCGGGGCGTCGTTGACGCCGTCGCCGGTCATGGCCACAACGTGGCCGCGCTTCTGGAGCGCCTGGACGATGTTCAGCTTGTGCTCCGGTGAGACGCGGGCGTAGA
The DNA here is from genome assembly GCA_964557745.1 of uncultured Anaerolineales bacterium. GTDB lineage: Bacteria > Chloroflexota > Anaerolineae > Epilineales > JAHCIE01 > JAHCIE01. Next base: position 5,722 of record CAZLBQ010000215.1, on the reverse strand, counting down.
CCGACACCTTCTCGACCACACCCTCCAATTCCTGCGGCGACATCTGCTGGAGTTCCTGGCCGGTCAGCACGCGCCCATCGCCGGGCGAGGCGATGCCCAACTGGCGGGCGATCTCGAGCGCCGTCAGCGGGTGGTCACCAGTAATCATGACAGGGCGGATGCCCGCCGTGATGCACCGGGCAACGGCGTCCTTGACCTCAGCGCGTGGCGGGTCGATGATGCCCGCCATGCCGACGAAGGTCAGGTCGGCTTCGAGGGTCGTCATATCGTCGCCGGCGGGGACGGCAGCGAGCGGGCGGTAGGCGACGCCGAGGACGCGCAGCCCGCTCTCGGCCAGGCGGTTGTTGGCGGCCTCGATGCGGGCACGCCACTCGGCGGTGATGGGCTGGACGCGGCCCTCGGCCAGGATGTGCGTGCTGAGGCTGAGCAGGCCGTCCACCGAGCCTTTGGTAAAGGCGATAAACGCAGGCGGGCGGGCGCCAAAGACGCTCAGCAGGCTGCGCGCGCCGTTGGTCAGGCGCGCCCCGTCCAGCCGGTGGACCGTCGTCATGCGCTTGCGCTCGGACGAGAAGGGCGCTTCTGCGACGCGGGGCAGCGCCTGCTCCAGGTCCCCCTTCCACAGCTTGTAGTGGGCGGCGGCCACGAGCAACGCGCCCTCCGTCGGGTCGCCCAGGGTGTGGAACTCGCCGGGGCGCGTCTCGTCGGCGTCCAGGGTCGCGTCGTTGCACAGCGCCCCGCCCACCAGGAGCAGAGTCTGCTCGGGGGCCCGGACGCTCTCGCCCGTATCCCCGGCCTCGACAATGGGGTGGCCGTGGCTCAGCGTCTCCTGAAGGTTCAGGGTGTGCCCGGCAAAGTCTAGGATGGTCACCGTCATGCGGTTCTCGGTCAGGGTGCCGGTCTTATCCGTGCAGATGACCGTCACCGAGCCAAGGGTCTCGACGGCGGGCAGCTTGCGAATGAGGGCGCGGCGCTTGAGCATGCGCTGCGCGCCCAGGGCCAGGGTGATGGTGAGTACGGCGGGCAGCCCTTCGGGGATGGCGGCGACGGCGATGGCGACGCCCGCCAGAAACATCTTGACCATGTCCTGGCCGCGCAGCACGCCGACCAGGAAGACGAGGCCGACGATGACGAGGACGGCCAGGGCGAGCATGACGCTCAGACCCTTGATCTTCTTCTGGAGCGGCGTCTCCTCGCCGCCGACGCCCTGGATGAGTTCGGCGATGCGCCCCAGCTCGGTGTGCATGCCTGTGTTGGTGACAAGGGCTGCGCCGCGCCCGTAGGTGACGGCGGTGCCCAGGTAGAGCATATCGCGGCGGTCACCGAGGGGAATAGTGTCGCCCACCAGCGCCTCGACCGTTTTGTCGACCGGGTGCGACTCGCCCGTCAGCGAGGCTTCCTGGACACGCAGGTTGGCTGACTCGATGACGCGGGCGTCGGCGGGAATGGCGTTACCCGCTTCGACGAAGATGACATCGCCCGGCACCAGGTCGCGAGCGGGCAACTCGCGCAGCTTGCCGTCGCGGCGGACGCGGACGATGGGGGCAGCCATACGCTTGAGGGCGGCCATAGCCTTCTCGGCGCGGAACTCCTGGACAAAGCCGAGGATGACGTTGAGGACGACAATCGCCATGATGGCGATGGCGTCGATCTCCTCGCCTAGTAGCGCCTTGATAATCGCCGCGCCGATGAGGACCAGGACCATGATGGCTGTGGCCTGCTCCCACAGGATGCGCCACGGACTCTTGGCGCCGCGCTCGACGAGTTCGTTGGGGCCGTAGGTCGCGGCGCGCTGGGTGGCGTCGGCGTCGGTCAGGCCCCGTTCAGGGTCGACGCCCAACTGGTGGGCGACGGCGGCCACGTCCAGCGTGTGCCAGAGTGGTTGGCCGTCGGCGGCCGCGTCCGTGAGCGGCGGCGCGTCGCCCGGCGGGCGGGTGGCGAGAGACTGTTTTGGCCCTTCCATCACCGTGGAAGGGGCGGCTGTATTGGGCATGGGGCGTAATTGGCTCCTCAGCAATTTCGAGTACGTCGGCGACCACGAGGGTCGCCCCTACCTGCCTAGAAACATCGTACGTTAATTGTCTTACCCGTCAACCTGCCAATTTGGGCGCTAGACACGACAAAGCCCCGGAGAAACGTCCGACCTGGGCGTGCCGGGGCTATGTCTTCACGGACCAAGGGACAGTTCAGGTCAGGCCGGGGCCGCGAGCGCCTCGGTCTCGCCGGCCGGGGCCTGCGTCTCGGCCGGCTCGGCCAGCATGCGGATGAGATCGACGCGCGAGATGAGACCGACCAGCCGCTCGGCGCGCACGACGGGCACGCGCTCAACGCCCCACTGCATCATGAACCACGCGACGTGGCCGACCGGCTCGTCGTGCTCGACGCACACGACGTCTCGCGTCATGATATCAGCCGCCGTGTGGTGGCGGGCGTTGTCGTAGACCTGGGCGAGTTGGCGCGGGTCGACCCACTGCCTGAACAGGGTGGGCAGCTTGACCGCTGAGAAGGGGATGCCCTTCTCCTTGAGGAACAGGTCGCTCTCGCTGACGATGCCGATGACGCGACGCTCCTCATCGACAATGGGGACGCTGCCGATGCGGTTGCGCGTCAGGAGGCGGGCGAGTTCCTCGACGGTGGTGTCGGCGTGGGCAGTGATGACGTGGGTCGTCATCAGGTCGCTGGCTTTCATGACGGCTTTGTCCTCTTCTCTTCTTTAGAAGGCCAGGGCGCGGGTATCCTGGCGCGACTCGGCCAGGGCGAGCAGGCGGGCGACCCGCTCTTCCGTCGGTGGGTGGGTGCTGAACCAACGCAGCATGCTCCCACCGCTCAGGGGGTTGATGATGTAGAGCGACGCGGTGGCCGGGTGGGTGGTCAGCGGCGCGTGGCCGTGGGCGTAGCGCTCGATCTTCTCCAGGGCAGTGGCGAGGGGGACCGGGTCGCCAAGGATGGCCGCGCCCCTGGCGTCGGCCTGGAACTCGCGGGCGCGGGAGATGCCCATCTGGATGAGCATGGCCGCGATGGGCGCGACGAAGAGCATGAGCAGGCCGCCGGCGGGGCTGCCCTCCTCATCGTCGCTGCTGCCGCCCAGCCCGCCGAAGATCAGCGCCCACTGACCCATGTTGGCGATCATGGTAATGGCCCCGGCGACAGTCGCCACAATAGCCGACAGCAGCGTGTCGCGGTTCTTGATGTGGGCCAGCTCGTGGGCGACGACGCCCGCCAGCTCGTCGGGTGTGAGCAGGCGCATGATGCCCGTCGTGACGGCGACGACGCCATGCTGCGGGTCGCGGCCCGTGGCGAAGGCGTTGGGGACGTCGCTCTCCATGATGTAGACCTTGGGCATGGGGAGGTTGGCGTTGGCCGCCAGGCGCTGGACCATCTGCATCAGCCAGGGGTACTCTTCGGGGTCCACGGGCCGCGCGCCGGACATGGCGAGCACGACGCGGTCGGAGTACCAGTAGGCCAGGCCGTTCATGAGCAGCGCCATGACGACGGCGATGACCATGCCGCCCGCGCCGCCCACCGCCTGCCCAATGAGGACGAAGAGGACGGACAGCGAGGTGAGCAAGAAGGTCAGTTTGAGGGTATTCGATTTCATACACATCTCCTGGGTTGACTCGCGTGCCAAAAACAACAAGGCCGACACCCTCCCACGCGGCGGTGGAAGATGTGTCGGCCTATTCTGCAACCAGTCGTCGCCTAGACTACTCTTTGCGTCATCTGCCGAAACCTGTACACTTGTGCCCTTGTGACGGACGAACGGCGCCGAGTCTTACCCCCGAGGGCCAAATTCGTCGCGTCCGCTCGTCGCGCCCACTCCCCGTGTAGCGCCGACTTTAGTCGGCCATTGACTAAGAGGCGGACTAAAGTCGGCGCTGCACATGGCGGGGCTACGCCGGCTGTAGGACACCCAGGGCGCGGTCGAGGCGGGCCAGGGTCGTGGCGCGGGTCAGGCACACCATCGTCCCGAACAAGGGCGGGGCGACGCGCTTGGTGGACAGCGCCACGCGCAGGATGGTGAACAGGTCGCCCGCCTTCAGCCCGCGCTCGTCGGCCAGGGCGCGTAGCTGCGCTTCGAGCGTCTCGGCATCGAAAGGCTCGACGGCGGCGACGAGGGCGCGGGCCGCCTGGAGCGCGGCGAGGGCCTGCTCAAGGGTCAGCTTCTTGGGGACCAGGTCCGCCAGCGGCGGCTCCGGCGGCGTGACAAAGAAGAAGTCCAGCAGGTCGGACGCCTCGTCCAGGACGGTGATGCGCTCCTGGATGAGCGGAACGAGGGGGACCAGATCGCGGACGGTCACGACCAGGCCGTCGCGGGCCAGGAACGGGGCCAGCCGCGCCGCCAGGTCGAGGGGCGACAGGGCGCGGATGTGCATGCCGTTGATCCAGTTCAGCTTGTCGTAGTTGACGCCGGCCGGCGAGGGGCGGACGCGGTCGAGGCTGAACGCGGCGATGAGTTCGGGCACCGTGTACACCTGGCGCTCGCCGCCACTCTCGGCCCAGCCCATGAGGGCCGACCAGTTGAGGACGGCCTCGGGCAGATAGCCCGCCTCCTGGAAGTCGCGCACGAACGTGGGCTGCTCGGTGGTCGAGCCGCGCCGCTTGCTCATCTTGCCCTTGCCCGACGGGTCCAGGAACACCGACGGGTGGACGAACTTGGGCAGGTCCCAGCCGAAGGCGCGGATGATCAGGCTGTGAACAGGCAGGCTGGGCAGCCACTCCTCGGCGCGCAGGACGTGGGTAATCTCCATCAGGTGGTCGTCGACCATCGCCGCCAGGTGGTAGGTCGGGAAGCCGTCGGACTTGAGGATGACCGGGTCGCGCAGTTGCTTGTTGGGGACGCGAATCTCGCCGCGAATCTCGTCGTAGACGACGGTCTCGCCCTCGTTGGGGACCGCGAACAGGACAACGGGCGTCACGCCCGCTGCCCGCCGCCGCGCCTTCTCGGCGTCGCTCATCGAGCGGATGCGGACGTTGATGGCCGCCGCGTTAGCCGCGCCGACCTCCTTGCTGAAGCCCTCCATCTCCTCGGCGGACCAGAACGCCTCGTAGGCGTGGCCGTGGTCGAGCAGCCACTGGACGTGCTCGCGGTAGACCGGCAGTCGCTCCGACTGGGTGTACGGGCCGTACGGGCCGCCGACGTCCGGTCCCTCGTCCCAGTCCAGGCCCAGCCACCGCAGGCCGCGAATGATCTCCTCCGAGCCGTGGGCAATATAGCGGGCGCGGTCGGTGTCCTCGATACGCAGCAGGAACTGGCCGCCGGTCTGGCGGGCCAGCAGCCAGCTATAGAAGGCGGTGCGCGCGCCGCCGACGTGCAGGACGCCCGTCGGGCTGGGCGCGAAGCGGGTCCGCGCCGGGCCGGGCACAGAGTCGGGCATACAACCTCCGAACAGCCCTACCAATCGAACTTCAAGAGTTGCCGCCGCACCAGGATACTCTCGATCAGGCCCAGACTGAACATAAAGCTCATCAGCGAGCTGCCGCCGTAGGAGATGAACGGCAGCGTCTGGCCCGTGGTCGGCAGCAGGTTGAGGTTGACGCCGACGTTCAGGAAGGTCTGGAGAAAGATGGTGGCGGCGATACCGACCGCCATCAACATGCCGAACTGGTCGGGCGCAAGGCGGGCGGCGCGGAAGACGCGGAACAGCAGGAAGAGCACGACCGCGAAGAACACGAAGATGCCGATGAGGCCCAGTTCCTCGGCCATGACGGAGAAGATGTAGTCGGT
>CAZLBQ010000214.1:0-10221 GCA_964557745.1 uncultured Anaerolineales bacterium | reverse complement strand
ACCACCCAATTTACAGGTTATTTTACCAGAAAGTGGCTATGGCGGAAGCTAGATATGTGGTTCAATAGGGTCACAACCGAAGACGACAGAAAAAACCGAGTTAGCACACAAGGGAGAACGGACAATGAACACTCGCAAGTTGGTGATGATGGTGGTGGTGATGGTGATGAGCTTGATGACGCTCGTGGGCAGCGCCAGCGCCGATAGCGGCAAGCCGCAGGGCCAAGAGGGTCTCAACTGGCAGAATCCAGTCGGCGGCCTGGTCCCAAAACCTGACCTGTACATCCACTCGATCTCGTTCTTCCAGACCCCCAACGGGGACTGGTACACCAAGATCAAGGTCGGCAACAAGGGCAACTACGGCACCCACGTGATCGCGGTGAAGGTGACGGACGCGCAGGGCGAGCGGGTGGAGTACATCACGAGCCTCGCGCCAGCGGAGGTGAAGCAGGTCGTCCTGCGACTGCGGAGCAATTGCTTGACGGCCTTCGCCGACGGCTACAATTGGGAGACAGAGTGGAACGAGTTCAATAACACAGCCACCAAGTGCCTGAACTAGCCCACGCCCCCTTCACCCGACCGACAGGTTAAGCCTGTCGGGCGGGTGCTTTGCAGCCACGCCCTTCTATTTCCCATCTTGACATTATTGCACAGCCGACATACAATGGTAAAACTGTAACTCGCACGCCACAAGCTCATAAGGAGACGCCTGCCATGAAACGCGCCGCTCTGGCTCTCGCTGCCGTCTTGCTCGTTCTCCTCACCGCCTGCACTGCGCAGGCGCCCGAGCCGTCTCCGACCCCCGTCACCCAGGCGTCGCCGCCTACCGTCGCCCCGACTGTCGTGCCTAGCGCCACGCCTGCCCCCACCGCCGCCCCAACCGCCACCCAGGCCGCCGCGTCCCCGGCCGGCAACGTCCTGCGCATCCGTCAGTTTGCCGTCCCCGACACCCTGGACCCTCAAGTGGCGGGCTACGTGGACCAGATTGGCCATATCGGGCTGCTCTACGAGGGACTGCTCACCCTGGACGGCGACCTCAAGCCGATCCCCGCCGCGGCTGAGAGCTGGCAGGTGTCCGACGGCGGCAAGGTCTACACCTTCAAGCTGCGGCCGGGCCTCAAGTATAGCGATGGCAAGCCTCTCACGGCCCGGAACTTCGAGTTCGCGCTCAAGCGCGCCGCCGACCCGACGTTGGGCGGGACGTATCAGTCTAGCACATTCGATATTGAGGGCGCGGAGGCGTACGGCTCGGCCAACCCGAAGAGCACGCCGCCGGAGAAGCTCAAGGAACTGCGCGACAAGGTGGCGGTCAAGGCGCTCGATGACCTGACGCTGGAGATACGCCTCGCCCGGCCCGTCGCCTACTTCCCGTACATCGCCGCGCTGTGGATCACGTATCCGGTCCGCGAGGAGCAGGTGGCGAAGGGAGAAGACTGGTCGCTCACCGCCGAGAACCACATCGGCAACGGACCGTTTGTGCTCAAGGAACTCAACGAGACGGCGGGCCAGGCCGTCTTCGTGCCCAATCCCAACTGGCGCGGCCCCAAACCCCAGGTGGACCAGATTGTCTACCGCTACATCAAGGAGTCGAACGTTGCGTTCCAGGCATACCGCAACGGCGAACTGGATATGACGGGTCTAGCCGCCTTCGACCTGCCGACGGTCAAGAGCGACCCGGCCCTGAGCCAGCAAGTATTGAAGACGCCGGGCTCGTGCAGCTATGGCTATGCCTTCAACCTGACCAAGCCGCCGTTCGACAAACGCGAGGTGCGGCTGGCCTTCGCCAAGGCGTTCGACCGCGAGGCCTACACGCGTGACATCCTCCAGGGCCTGGGCACGCCGTCGCTGTCGTGGCTGGTGCCGGGTATCGCGGGCTACGAGCCCAACGTCGGCGCGGCGCAGAAGTTCGATCCCGCCGCGGCGCAGGCGTTACTCGCGCAGGCGGGCTACCCGAACGGCCAGGGCCTGCCCGAGATCAAGCTGACCTATGTCTCGACGCCGCGCGCCAAGATCATCAACGAGTTCATCGCCGACCAGTATCGCAAGAACCTGGGCGTGCTGCTGACCCTCGACCCGGTCGAGAGCAAGCTCTACCAGGAGATGCTCAAGGACGTCAGCACCATGCCGGCCTTCTCCAACAGCGGCTGGTGCTCGGACTATCCGGACCCCCAGGACTGGTTCAGCCTCTACTGGCGCTCCAATGGCTGGGCGAAGCTGGTCGGTTACAAGAACGAGACGCTGGACAAGCTGATGGACGCGGCGGACATCGAGGCGGACCCGGCCAAGCGCGTGGCGATGTACCAGCGCGTCGAGAAGACGATTCTCGAGGATGACGTCGCCTTCACGCCCTGGTACCAGGGCGACAACTACACGCTGGTCAAGCCCTACGTCGTCTACGGCCAGATTACGTCGCACGACGTGGCGTTCCCCGGCTGGTTCGAGCCGTGGCGGCTGGGCGTAAAGCGGTAAACCACAACCTGCCGAGAACGGCAGCCGCCTGCCGCTTCAGCGGCAGGCTAGGGATGAAAGCCCCCGTGTGGGGGCTGAACTCAGCCCCTTGGGCTTCCATCCCCTAGCCAGGTGGCTTTAGCCCCTGGCGACCGCCGCCACCGTATCACGCCCATCATCTGGATGGAGGCCGGTCAGGGCGTGTCGACGGCTGGCGCGTCGTCGCCCAGGACCTCAGCCAGGGCCTGCTCGACGGTGAGGGCCTGGCCCGCAGCCTCGGCGGCGGCGGCGACGGCCGGGTCGAGTTGGGCGCGGGCGGCGGCCACGGCGCGGTCCATGATAGCGTGCATCGTACTGCCCCCTGGCCGCCTGTCCTCGGGCAGAGAGTACAGGAACGCGCCGAGTCGAATCGCCCGCTCGGCGCGCCCTTCGGCCTGGGCGAGGACGGCCAGCGAGATCAGGGCATACAGCTGGTCGTCACGAGACCCAACGTTGCTCAGGAGCGTCACGCCCTCCACGAGGAGTTCGCGGGCGCGGGCGGGGTCGCCTAGGCCGACGACGTCCAGCGCCAGGTCGCATAGCGTCTGGGCCGCCGGCACGTCCGCCCGGGCGTCACGCAACAAGGCCAGCGACTCTTCATCCAGCGCCTGGGCCGCCGCGTAGTCTTCGCGGAGCAGAGCCAGTTCACCCAGCCGCCCGAGAGCGTACGCCAGCCGCGCCTTCATCCCCAACTCGCGCGCCGCCGCCGCCGACTCGCCGTAGTAACGCCAGGCTTCGTCCCACTCGCCCAACACCGCCGCCGCCTCACCGAGGGTGTACAACGACACCACGATGCCAGGTTTGTTCCCTAACTCGCGGTGCACGGCAAGACCCCGCAGGTAGGCCTGGCGCGCGCGCTCGACGTCACCCCCCGGCAGAAACTCCAGGTTGGCCAGGTCGTGCTGAGCCATCGCCGTGCCATGTCGATCCCCCATCTCCCGCGCCAGCGCCAGAGCCTCCTCGACGGCGGCGCGCGCGGCAACGACATCGCCTTGACCAAACGCCATCACGTGCCCTAACCAGCCTAGACAGCGGAGCAGCCCGCCTCGGTCGCCCACCTCACGCCAGATGGCTACGGCGCGCTCAAGGGGCTGACGCGCCATGGCGCCGTACTTTTGCTGCCACTCCATGCTGCCGAGCCGCGTCAGGGCCTCGGCGGCGCCGCGGCGGTCGCCGACGCGCTCGGCCAGGGCCAGGCTCTCTTCCAGGACAGCGCGAGCCTGCACCAGCTCGCCTTGCGCCTCTCTCACCTTGCCGACCCGGCCCAGCAGCCCGATCAGGGCGCGCTCGTCGCCCAGGCCGTCGAGGCGGACGCGGGCCTGGTCCAGCGCCGCCAGCGCGGCCGGGTAGTCGCCCTGCAAGGCCAGGACGTCCGCCCGCGCCTGGTGGCAGCGGGCCTGGGCGGCCAGGTCGCCGCTGGCCTCAGCCAGGTCGAGCGCGGCGTCATACTGCGCCATCGCGTCGGCCCACGCGCCGGTCAGTTCCAGCACCTCGCCCAGCGCCAGCCGGAGATCGATGGTTGAAGGTTGAAGGTTGAAGGTTGAAGGCGGGGCGGCGGGGGGCGGCGGGGGGCGGTCGGCCGTCAGGACCAGGGCGCGGCGGTAGAGGGCGATGGCGTCGGCGTTGGCGTAGACGGCCTGGGCTTGGCGGCCGGCGCGGGCGTACCACGTCGCGGCCTGGTCGACCGCGCCGGCGCGGTCGAAGTGCTCGGCGATGAGGGCCGCGTACTCGTCGGCCCGCTCGGCGCTGCGCTCGATGAGCCAGCGCGCCGCCTGGGCGTGGTACGGCCGGCGCTGGCGGAGCAGGACCGTCTCGTAGGCGACGTCGCGCAGCAGGGCGTGCTTGAAGGCAAACTCGCGCGTGCCCTCGAACTGCGAGGCGTCGCGGCCCAAGACCATCTCTTTGCCGCGCAGCGTGGCCAGGCTCCCCTCGACCGCGGTCCCCCCTGCTTGACTCAACGCCGCCACGACGGCGTCCCAGAAGACCTGCCCGACCACCGAGGCGCGCTTGAGCGTCTCGCGGGCTTCCGGCGTGAGGGCGTCGAGACGCGCCTGCAGGACGCCGGTCAGCGTCGGCGGGACGCGCAGGGTTTGGAGGCGGGCGAGGTTGGCGGTCCAGCGGTCCGGACCGACGACGATGACGCCGGCCTCGATGAGCATCTTGACCAGTTCCTCGGCGTAGAAGGGGTTGCCCTCCGCCGCGTTGGCGACGGTGTCGCGCAGTTCGGCGGGCGCGTCCACTACTTTCGCCAGCAGGGCGTCGACCAGGGCGCGCCCCTGGTCGGCGTCGAGGGGCGTCAAGTCCAGGCGCGTGTGGGGGGCGGGGCCGTCGCCCCACGTCGGGCGGCGCTCCATCAGGTCCGGGCGGGCCAGGGCCACCATGAGCACCGGCGCGGGGGTCTCGCGGCCCTCGATGAGCGGGGCCTGGGTCATCTCGCGCGCCAGGTAGGCCAGCAGGTCCAGCGAGCCGTCGTCGGCCCAGTGAATGTCTTCGAGCAGGACGACGGCCGGCCGCGGGCCGCTGACCACCGAGGGTTCCGCAGGGGGGACGAGGTCGGCGGTCGGCGGTCGCCCGTCCGCGGTCGTTACCGCGCGGAAGAACTGGGCCAGGTGGAAGAAGGCGCGGTCGCGCATCTGCGCGGCATCGCCGCCCGTCGCGGCCAGGTAGGGGCTGTCGGAGTAGTCGAAGCCTAGCAGGTGGCCGATGAAGTGGGCCTTTTCCAGGGCGGACATCCCCTCACCCCCAACCCCTCTCCCCAAGTGGGAGAGGAGGGAAGAGGAGGACCCAGCACCTGGCTCCGGCTCACCATTGGTGGTGAAGGGGGAAGAGGAGGGTCCAGCACCTGGCTCCGGCTCGTCAGCGGGGGTGAGAGGAGGCGCAGGCGCGGCCGAGGCGGCGGGGTCGAGAAAGGCCAGCAGCCCCTGTTCGAGCTTGGCGCGGGCAGCGTCGAGGGGGTCGCTATCCTGAATCTGGAAGCGGAAGGCGAGCAGGTCACGGACCAGAGCGAAGGGCAGGCGGCTCGTCGCCTCGTCGGCGCGCCCCTTGAAGTACCACACGGGCGTCGGCTGGACGTCCAGCCAGTGTTCGAACTCTTCCAGCAGCCGCGTCTTGCCCACCCCGGCCTCGCCGAGGACGGTGACGACGTGGGGGCCGCCCGTCGCCATGACCTGCCGCTGGGCCGCGCGCAGCGCCTCCAGCTCGGCGTCACGGCCAATCAGGCGCGTCTCGACGCCCTCAATCCCCCGCCGCGGCATGTAGAAGGCGCGTGGCTTGACGCGGCGCACGACGTACACCGGCACCGGCTCGGCCTTGCCCTTGACGCGGATAGGCTCCAGGGCGACGACGTCGAAGACCCCGCGCACGTGGCGGTAGGTGTCGTGGGAGATGAGGATGCCGTCGACGGGCGCGGCGTGCTCCAGGCGGCTGGCGAGGTTGACCGCGTCGCCCATGGCCGTGTACTCGCCCGTCATGCCCACCGCGCCCAGCATCACCAGGCCGGTGTTGATGCCAATACGCATGCGGAGTTGCAGGTTGAAAGTTGCAGGTTGAAGGTCGGAGGCCGAACCTGCAACCTGCAACCTGAAACCTTGAACCTGGGCTTGCATCGCCAGCGCGGCGCGGACGGCGCGCTCAGGGTCGTCTTCGCGGGCGGCGCGGACGCCCCATACGGCCATGACCGCGTCGCCGATATGCTTGTCGATGACGCCGCCGTGGTCGAGGACGACGCGGTCCAGGCGCGACCACAGGCGGTTCATGAGGTCGGCGACGTCCTCGGCATCCAGCGTCTCGGACAGGGCGGTGAAGCCGGACACGTCGGCGAAGAGGACGGTCGCGAGCTTGCGCTGCTCGCGCGCCGCCTGCTCGGCCACCAGCGCGGCCAGGCGGTCGCGGGCGGGCTTGAGCATGGTATCCACCACGGCGTCGCCGAGCAGGGCGCGCTGAGCTTCCAGGGCGGCGATGGCCTGTTCGAGCTGCTCCCGTTCTGTCATGGCTCCCCCCTTGCTGTGGAGCGATCATCGACACCAATGATAGCCCAATCCGACAGACGGTCAAATCGAGGGCCAGGCAGGCAGCGGCGGCTGGCCCGCCTCTTGCGGGAGGCGACGTAGACGTTTCCCGCCGAGACGGATATAATTAACGTTATGACATACCGAAACACCCTCACCGACTACAACCTCGCGTACCTGTACGACCTCTACGACCGCTATCGGCAAGACCCGAACGCGGTCGACGCCGAGACGCGCGCCTTTTTCGCCACGTGGACGCCGGAGGACGACGGACTGACGACCGCCGACCGCCGACCGCCGATTGCGGACCAACGACCAACGACCGTCGACCGACCGCCGACCGCCGACCGCCGACCGCCCATGGTGGACCAACGACCAACGACCAACGACCAAGCCAGAGCGCCATCGGCTATCAGCCAACCAGTGGCGGGCGGCATCGAGGAGCGGGCGGCGCGCGTGCTGGTAGGCTTCGTCAACATGGCGCAAAACATCCGCGCCTTCGGCCACCTGGCTTCCAAGCTCGACCCGCTGGGCAGCGAGCGGCCCGGCGACCCCATCCTCACGCCGGAGTACTACGGCCTGCGCGAGGAAGACCTGCGCGCCCTGGACGACGACATCATTGGCGGGCCGGTGACGAGGGAGGCGCGCAACGCCCGCGAAGCCATCCAGGCGCTGCGCCAGGTCTACATGGGGACGGTGGGCTACGAGTACCTGCAGATCCGGGTGCCGGAGGAGCGCGAGTGGCTCCAGGAGGCCATCGAGACGCGGCGCTTCTTTCCACCCAAGTCGACCATCGATGAGGTAGACCTGCTCAAGCGGCTCACCCAGGTCGAGGTCTTCGAGCGCTTCCTGCACCGCGCCTTCCCCGGCAAGACGCGCTTCTCCATTGAAGGTCTCGACATGATGATTCCCATGCTGGACGAGGTGATCGGCGCGTCAGCCGAGGTCGGCACGCGGTATGTCATCCTGGGCATGGCGCATCGCGGGCGCATGAACGTCCTGGCCCACATCGTCGGCAAGTCGTACCAGAGCATCCTGGCCGAGTTCCAGGACCTGGCGAAGATGCCCTACGCGGGCGCGGATAGCAGCGACGAGGGCTGGTCGGGCGACGTCAAGTACCATCTGGGTGGCGTGTACACGCCACGCTCGCGGCGGGTGCGGGACGGCGGCGAGCATGTCGAGATGAAGGTCAAGCTGGCGGCGAACCCCAGCCACCTGGAGTACGTCAATCCGGTGGTGGTGGGTATGGGGCGGGCGGCCCAGACGCGGCGCGACCTGGCGGGCGCGCCGATCCTGCAGCCCGACCGCGCGCTGCCCCTCCTCATCCACGGCGACGCCGCCTTCCCCGGCCAGGGCATCGTGGCCGAGACGTTGAACCTCTACCGCCTGCCGGGCTACACCACGGGCGGGACGATCCACATCATCGCCAACAACCAGATTGGCTTCACGACGCCCGCCCGCAACGGGCGCTCGACGACGTACGCCAGCGACCTGGCGAAAGGCTTCCGCGTGCCCATCGTCCACGTCAACGCCGATGATCCGGTGGCGTGTATCGCGGCGGCGCGCATGGCCCATGCCTACCGCACGCGCTTCCACAAGGACTTTGTCATCGACCTGATTGGCTACCGGCGCTGGGGCCACAACGAGGGCGACGAGCCGACGTTCACCCAGCCCAGGATGTACGAGAAGATCGCGGCGCATCCAACGGTGCGGGCGCTGTGGGCGGAGAACCTGGCCCAGCGAGGCGTCGTGTCGCCCCAGCAGGCCGAGGGCATGGTCCAGCAGGGCATGGACGAGCTGCGCAAAGTGTACGATACGCTCCAGTCACAGCCGTACGAGAGCACGGAGAGCATTCCCACGCCCAAGCGCCACGGCCACATGGAGACAGCGGTGCCCGCCTCGACACTGGCGCGGCTCAACGCCGACCTGCTGCACACGCCCGACAGTTTCCACGTCAACCCCAAGCTCAAGCGCGTGCTGGACCGGCGCCGCACGGCCTTTGACCCCGGCGCGGAGGGTGGCATCGACTGGGGGCAGGCCGAGGCGCTGGCGCTGGCGACCATCCTGACCGAGGGCACGCCCATTCGCCTGACCGGCCAGGACGTGGGGCGCGGCACATTCAGCCAGCGCCACGCCGTCCTCCACGACGCCGAGACGGGCGGCATCTACATCCCGCTCCAGCACCTGCGCGACGCCCGGGCGTCGTTCGAGATTCACGACAGCCCTCTGAGCGAGAGCGCCGTGCTAGGCTTCGAGTACGGCTTCACCCTGCACGCGGGCGAGGTGCTGGTGCTGTGGGAGGCGCAGTACGGCGACTTCATCAACTCGGCGCAGGTGATGGTTGACCAGTTCGTCGCGTCGGCTAAGGTCAAGTGGGCGGACCGGTCGGGCCTGGTGCTGCTGCTGCCCCACGGCTACGAGGGCCAGGGGCCGGAGCACTCGAGCGCCCGCCTGGAGCGGTTCCTCGAACTGGCCGCTGAGAACAACCTGCGCATCAGCAACTGCACGACGGCGGCGCAGTACTTCCACGTGCTACGGCGGCAGGCGGCGTTGCTGCGCATCGATCCACGCCCGCTGGTGGTCATGACCCCCAAGAGCCTGCTGCGCCACCCGCTGGCGGCGTCGCCCATTTCGGCCTTTACCAGCGGCGCGTTTCAGACGGTGCTCGACGACGACCTGCCAAACCGCGAGGCCGTGCAGCGGGTCATCCTGTGCAGCGGCAAGGTGTACGTCGACCTGGTGACGAGCAAGCAGCGCAAGGACGCCGATCACGTCGCGCTGGTGCGCGTCGAGCAGCTCTACCCCTTCCCGGAGGCCGAGATTCGCAACGTCCTGGACCGCTACCCCAACGTCCAGGAAGTGGTGTGGCTCCAGGAGGAACCCAAGAACATGGGCGCCTGGAACACTATGGAGCCGCGCCTGCTGCGTCTGCTGGACGGCGTGAGCGCGTTGCTGGGCCGCCCGCTGCCGCTGCGTTACATTGGCCGCCGCGAGCGGGCCAGCCCAGCCGAGGGGTCGGCGGCGTGGCACACCGCCGAGCAGCGCCGTATCGTGGAAACAGCCTTCCTGCCCATCACTCAAGACGAATCCCGCGAGGTGCAGCATGGCGACTGAGATTAAGGTTCCGCCGCTGGGCGAGTCGATTGTCGAAGCGACCGTCGGGCGCTGGCTCAAGCGCGAAGGCGAACCCGTCAAGGCGGGCGAGACAGTGGTCGAGTTGGAGACAGACAAGGTCAACCTCGAAGTGTCCGCCGACCAGACCGGCGTCCTCGACAAGATCATGCGCCGCGAGGGCGAGACGGTCGCCATCGGCGATGTGCTGGCGACGATTGGCGCCAACGGCGCGGCGGCGACGGCGGAAGACGGACCGACGACGGCCGAGGGGCGACCGCCGACCGCCGACCAACGACCGCCAATTTCAGAGGCTCCGGCAGCCCCAGCCCCTGGCCCCCAGCCCCTAGCGCCTGCCGAAGAGGTGAAGGCCACGCCGATTGCGCGGCGGGTAGCGGCCGAGCGCGGCGTCGACCTGGCCGCCGTGCCGGGTAGCGGTCCGGGCGGCAAGGCGACGAAGGAGGATGTCGTCCGCTACGCCGAGCAGGCCGCCGAAGGCGGAAGGCAGCAGGCGGCAGGCGGCGCGCAGCAGGCAGTCGTCAGTCCTGCGCCCGCGCCCGCGCCAGCCCCAGCGCCCGCGCCAGCCCCAGCGGCCGCGCCCGTAGCGGCTCCGCCC
>CAZLBQ010000213.1:0-10225 GCA_964557745.1 uncultured Anaerolineales bacterium | reverse complement strand
TTGCGCGTGCCGAGGATGCGCGTCGTCATCGTCGCCATGGTGACGCAGCCCAGGCCGAGGACCATCGGCA
The DNA here is from genome assembly GCA_964557745.1 of uncultured Anaerolineales bacterium. Lineage (GTDB taxonomy): Bacteria > Chloroflexota > Anaerolineae > Epilineales > JAHCIE01 > JAHCIE01. The sequence continues at coordinate 10,155 of CAZLBQ010000213.1, read as the reverse complement.
ACACAGCCTTGCCGTTGAGGCCGATGACCTTGAAGCCGCGATTGACCATCACGGCCAGGCGCGGCAGGTAGCCCGAGTCTTCGAGGACGCCGAAGGCCAGGAAGAACGTGCTGACGATGGGCAGCACGATGCCAAAGCCGTAGGCCAGGCCGACGCTGACCAGGCCGTACTCGCCGACGAGCAAGTCCTGAAGGAACGGCCAGGGCACGTAAGTGTGGAGGAAGGCGGCCAGCGGCGGGACGAGCCAGGTCCCAAACACCGTGCCCTCGACAAAGTCGACCAGTGTCCCCGCGCCGAACTCACCGACGAGTTTGTAGACCAGGAGCAGGATGGCGAGCAGCACGGGCCAGCCCAGAACTGGGTGGACTGTGAGCGCCTCGACGCGCTCGCGCCACGCGCGGCCGGGCGTCACGGCGCGCTGGCTGACCTGCATCGCCAGCGCCAGGGCCGCCTGCCAGCGCGCCTGGGTGACGACCTGCGCTAGCGGGCGGCTCGCGCTAGCCTGGACGGCGGTGCGAATCTCGGCGACAGTCCCGGCGTTCTCGGCTGGCAGCGTCTCGTCCAGCCCAGGCTCGCCCAGCAGCAGCATCACGGCGCGGCCCCGCCGCCCCGTCACGTCGGGAGGCAGCAGGGCGTCAATCTGCGCCAGGCCGGCCTCGATGGCGTCGTCGTAGCGGACACGAGGCGCGGGGACCCGCGCCTGGGGCAGGCTGTCAATCAGGCTTGCCACGCCGACGCCGCGCGGCGCGATCGTCGAGACGACCGTCACGCCCAGCCGCGCGGCCAGGGCGGCCTGGTCGATGGTGATGCCCTTCTGCTGCGCCTCATCGGCCATATTCAGGTCAAGCACCAGGGGCGAGTCGAGTTCGGCGAATTGCAGCGTCAGGAACAGGGCGCGCGCCAGGTTCTTGGCGTCGGCCACCTGGACGACGGTCTGTGGCCGCTCGCGCAGCAGCAGGTCCCGTGTGACGCGCTCGTCGTCGGACAGCGACATGAGGCTGTTGATGCCGGGCGCGTCGACCACCACAGCCTGCTGATCACCAAAGCGCGCCTGGCCCTGGGAGACTTCGACCGTCGTGCCGGGGTAGTTGGAGACGGTGACATACCGCCCCGTGAGGCGCTGGAACAGGACCGACTTCCCAACATTGGGATGGCCGGCGAGGATAATAAGCGGCGACAGGGGATGAACTGGAAGACTTTCAGAGTGACACGTCATGACCTCTCCGGCGGATGAGACCGGCGCATCCGCATTAGCCCTATGATAGCCCGGTTTTTGCCTTGAGAGTAGGGAAGAACTATGACCGCCACGAGAAGGACTCGCAACCAACCCGGACGGTACGTGAAGAGCCTACCACCGCACGCGCTGATATTTCCACTCCGTTGCACGTGGGGAGAGCTACAATTGAGAGTATGGATACTCAGCTTACCTGGTTGGAGCGGATGCTACGCCTGCCGCTGCTGGCCAAGATTCTCATTGCCAACTCGGCCATCGTCGCCCTCGGCGCGGTCGTGGGCACCATTGCCACCGTGTGGCACGTCCACATGTTCCCCGACGATGTCCACTACGAACTCATCGGGGTCTTCGCCGCGGCGGGTCTACTTCTCAGTTCGGTCATCAACTACGTCCTGCTCAAGCTCGCCCTGTCGCCCCTGGATCGCCTCCAGGCCGGCGTCGACGCCGTGCGTCAGGGTCGGCTCGAAGCCCGCGTCTCGCCCGGCCCGCTGAGCGACGAGCGCTTCGACCGTCTGTTCGCCACCTTCAACGCCATGCTCCAGCGCCTGCAGGACGACGCTGAGGAGTTGCACCGCCTGTCGGGTGAGATTCTCCAGGCGCAGGAGGAAGAGCGGCGCCGCGTGGCCCGCGACCTCCACGACGAGGCGGCCCAGGCCCTGACCTCGCTCCTGGTGCGGCTGCGCTTGCTGGAACGCTCGGCCACGCCCGAAGAGGCGCGTGGCCAGGTCCAGGAACTGCGCAAGCTGACGGCCCAGGCGCTGGAAGAGGTGCGGCGGGTGGCGCTCGAGCTCCGCCCGACGATCCTGGACGACCTGGGACTGGAGGCGGCGCTGGCCTGGCGGGTCGACGAGTTCAACGCCGACCAGGCAGCGCGGGCTACACTGACGATGAACGGCGTCGATGGCCGCCTGCCACAGCCGGTGGAGCTGGTGTTCTATCGCGTCGCCCAGGAGGCGCTCAACAACGTGGCCCGCCACGCCCACGCGTCCCAGGTGGCCCTGACGCTCCGCCGTGAGGGGAATTGGCTGATGCTCGAGGTGACGGACAATGGAGTGGGGTTTGCTGTCCCGACAGCCAGCCTTGACCGGCGTAGCGGTCTGGGGCTAGTCGGGATGCGCGAGCGCCTGATGCTCCTGGGCGGTGACTTGACCCTCCACTCCCAGCCGGGTCAGGGCACGCGGGTCGTGGCCCGCGCGCCGCTCACCCCGACGCCAGGTCGGCTGGGCCCGCGTGGCGCTACCGAGGGCGCCGGCTTGGGCGACCCAATAGGCATGGTGATTCCCCAGGAACCAGGACAGTGACATGAGCCAGATTCGCGTGTTGTTGGTTGACGATCACCCTGTCGTGCGCGTTGGGCTGCGGGCGTTGTTGGAGAGCGAGCCGGACATGGTCGTCGTTGGGGAGGCAGGTAACGGCGTTCAGGGCCTCGCCCTGGCGCAGGAGTTGCGCCCCGACGTCGTCATTATGGACATCTCGATGCCGGAGATGGACGGCCTGGAAGCGACGCGCCAGATTCGCGCCACTTGCTCCGACGTCCAGGTGCTCATTCTCACCGTCCACGCTCAGGAACGCTACCTATTCCCCGTACTCAAGGCCGGCGCGGCAGGCTACGTTCTCAAATCGACGGTTGACACCGAACTGGTCGAGGCCATCCGCACCGTTGCGGCGGGCGGCGCTTTCCTCTACCCCTCCGCGACGCGCATGGTCCTGGAGGACTATCTCAACCGCGTCCAGCACGGCGACAATGGGACAGCCTACGAAGGGTTAAGCGAGCGCGAGCGCGAGGTATTGCGGCTCATCGCGTTGGGCTACACGGCGGGCGAGATTGCTGAGCAATTGACCCTGTCGCCCAAGAGCGTCGAGACGTACCGCACCCGTATCATGCAGAAACTCCACCTCCACAGCCGCTCGGCCCTCGTCCAGTACGCCCTGTCCCACGGCTTGCTGGGGTAGCGGCCGCCGCCCGTATCGTTTTCGCACGCGGGCCGTTTTAAGAGCAGTTGTCCGTCGTTAACCGCCGCGCCTCCTGGGCGAGCGCCACTCACCACCCCCACATGTCCCTGTCCGACCGAGCGGGTCTTCCCATCTTCACCTTTCATGCCCTGGCGACCGACGCGTCGCCCATCGCCTTCCCCCCGGCGCTGTTCGAGCGCGCCCTATCGCGTCTGGCGGAAGGGGGCTACTCTACGTTGCGCCTGGTGGACGTGGCGCGACTCGTGCGCGAAGGCCGCGCCATCCCGGCCCGCACCTGTGTCATCACCTTCGACGATGGCTACCGCAGCGTGTACGACGTCGCCTGGCCGCTGCTGAGCCGCTATCGCATTACGGCGACGGTGTTCGTGACCGTTGGCGAGGCGGTCAGCGCGGGGGAGCGCCTGCCGCCGCTGGGCGGGCGCGCGTTGTTGAGTTGGGCGGAGATGCGGGAGATGCAGGCGGGCGGCATCGACTTTGGCGCGCACACGCTGACCCACCCTGACCTGACGCGCCTCGCCACCGGCGCCGTCGAGGCGGAGATGCTGGCGTCGCAGGCGCGGCTGGCCGACGGGCTAGGCGCGCCGGTGACGACCTTCGCTTACCCCTTTGGTCGCTACGACGCGCGCAGCCGGGCCGTAGCCGCGGCTCACTTCGAGGTGGCCTGCTCCGACCGTCTCGACTTTGTCACGCGCGGCAGCGACTTGTACGCCCTGCCGCGCCTTGACACGTTCTACCTGCGCCACGCGCCTTTGCTGGACCTACTGCGCACCCCCGTCTGGGGCTGGTATTTCCAGGCGCGGCGCTTCCCGCGCTGGTTGAGGCGACGCCTGGCATGAAACCGCGCCGCTTCTGCATGCTCACGACGTTCTACCCGCCGTACCACTTCGGCGGCGACGCCGTGTATGTCCAGCGCCTCGTCCACGCGCTGGCGGAGCGCGGCCACCACGTCGAGGTGGTCCACTGTGTCGACTCGTACCGCTTGCTGGGGGGCGACGCCGTCGACCCGCCGCCTGATCCCCCAAACGTCGTCGTCCACCGCCTGCACAGCCCATTTGGCCCGCTGTCCCCCCTGGCGACCCAGCAGACCGGCTACCCGCTGTTCAAGCGGCGCGCCATCCAGGCCGTCCTGGCCCAGGGCTTCGACGTCATCCACTACCACAACCTGTCGCTGGTGGGTGGGCCCCAGGCGCTGCGCTATGGGCAGGCCGTCAAGCTCTACACTCCCAACGAGTACTGGCTGGTCTGCCCGACCCACGTCCTGTTCAAGCACAACGCGACCGCGTGTGAGAAGCCTGACTGTCTGCGTTGCCAGTTGAGCCATCGGCGCCCCCCCCAGTGGTGGCGCTACACGGGGATGCTCGACCGCGCCACGCGCCACGTCGATCTCTTCCTGCTGCCCAGCCAGTTTGGCATCGACATCCATCGGGCGCGCGGCCTGGACCGCCCGATGGCCCATCTACCCTCGTTCCTGCCCGAACCCCAGGGCGCGGCGGACCCGCCGTCCATCGCTACGGCTGCCCCGTACTTCCTGTTCGTGGGCCGCCTGGAGAAGCTCAAGGGGTTGCAGACCGTCCTGCCCGTCTTCAGACGGCTGCCCCAGGCGCGGCTCCTGGTAGCGGGCAGCGGGAGCTACGAGGCCGAGCTGCGTCGGCAGGCGGCGGACCTGCCCAACGTGGTCTTCCTCGGCGCGCGTCCCTACGGCGAACTCCAGGCGCTCTACCGCCACGCCCTGGCCCTCGTCGTGCCATCGATTTGCTACGAAGTCTTCCCGCTGGTCATGCTCGAAGCCTTTGCCCAGGGTGCGCCCGTCGTGGCGCGGCGGTTGGGGAGCCAGCCGGAAGTCGTGGCGGCGAGCGGAGGGGGGCTGCTGTTCGAGACGGAGGGGGAACTGACCGCGGCGCTGACGCGGTTGCTGACCGATGAGACCGAGCGGCGGGCGCTGGGTGAGCGTGGACGGGCGGCCTACCGAGCGCGATGGACCGCCGACGCTCACATTCGGCGCTACCTGGAGGTGATTGACGAGCTTGAGGCGCAGCACGCCTGCCGAAACGCCGTCAGATAGCCCACACCGTTCGCCACCTGGGACAGCGCCATGAGGAGTGTGAGCCGCAGCGCCGCCCGCCGGAGCTTGTGGCGCCACGGGAAGCGCACCAGGTCGAGGTAGAAGCAGGGCGGCTCCATCTGGACTCGCCCGCCGCCCCGTGCGGCGCGGAGGCGATGATACTGGAACGCGCCGTAGCCGTAGTTGACGTGCTGCTGCCAGAAGCCACGCAGGGTGAGGACGTGGGCGTGGCAGACAACGGCCTCGGGCGCGTAGACCAGCGGGTAGCCCGCCGCCTGCCAGCGGTCACAAAGGTCGCGGTCCTCAGCGGCGGCGCGGGTGAAGCGCGGGTCGAAGCCGCCGATGGCGTGAAAGAGCGCGGCGGGGAGCGCCAGGTTGTTGGTGGTGAAGAAGCGGGTGCGGGCCGTCGGGCGCTGCCCGTACTCGTACAGGTAGTTGACCAGCATCTCGCTGGCCGTCGCGTAGACGTTGGTGGGCAGGGCGTTCACCGTCTGGCCGCCGACGGCGGCCTCGGGGGCCACCGCAACGCGGGCCGCCAGCGCGCGCAACCACCCCGCCATCGGTAGGCAGTCGTCGTCGGTAAAGGCCAGGTGCGGGAAGCGAGCGGCCTGCGCCCCCTGGTTCCGCGCCGCGCCCGGCCCCTGGCGCGGCTGGGTCAGCACGCGGACCTCCAGAGCGCCGTCCGGCCGCATCAGGAGGCCCGGCGGCACGCTGGCTCCACCATCGTCCACGACGATGACCTCGACACAGTCGCGCGGGTAGTCTAAGCTGTCGAGGGCGGCCAGGCAGGCCCGCAACGCGGCCGGCCGGTTGTGGGTAGGCACGATGACCGAGAAGCCAACGGTCAAGCGCCCACCTGCTTGTGGCGGATGCCAGCCCGCCAGTCCCCCCACCACGCTTTGCCCCACGCCACCTCATGGGGCTGGACCTCGCCCAACACGAGATAGCCGACCGGAATCAGCGCGCATATCAGAGCCAGTTGGAGGACCAGCCACAGGCCTGGCGCGGGCCATGTCTCAGTGACCAGGAAGGCGGCCGCGCACAGGGCCAGGCTGCGCGCCACGGTCCCTAGGGTGGGGCGGATGCCCCACAGGCGGTAGACGACGAGGCACGACGCCGCCGCGCCCAGCCAGCTGACGCTGGCGATGACGGCGCTAGCGCCGACCGCGCCCCCGACTGGGATGATAGCCCACACCCCCGCCGCGCCGGCGACGGCCATCGGGGCGGCGAGGGCGAAGGGCCAGCCCGCGTGGCCGGCCGCGATGAGGATAGAGGTAGTCACGTTGAACACCACCAGGGCCAGCGAGCCGAAGATGAGGATGGCCAGGAACGGGGCCGCGCCGCTAAAGGCCAGCCCGTAGATGACGCGGACGATGCCGGGCGCCGCGCCCGCCGTCATGCCCGCGAAGGGCAGCAGCAGGATCGAGAAGCGCACCATCTGTTGCCCGGTCGCGAAGGCTTCGGCGGTGCGTTGCGCGCGTAGCGCCCGTGTCAGGGTCGAGAGTAGGAGGGGCGCGAAGGCCATGACAAACAGCCCCGGCACGACGGTCAAGTTCTGCGCGGCGCTGTACAGGCCCGCCAACTCCGCCGTCCCACCGCGCGCCTTGATGAGGATGACGTCGAGCTTCTCGTAGATGCGCAGGCTCATGGCGAACAAGAACAGGGGCAGGGCGTAGTCCCAGAGTTGGCGGGTCGGGAAGCGTTGTGGAAAGGTGAATGGGATATGCAAGTAGGCGCGGTAGACGAGGCCCTCGGCGACCGTCGCACCCATGGTGCCCAGGATGGCGCCGTCAACCGACAGACCCCCCCACACCAGCCCGACCATCAGCGCCAGCCGGGTCAGGACGCGGACCGCGCCGCCCAGGGCGCGGGCGTCGTAGTTGCCAAGCCCAACCAGGAGATTGCGGTAGGCATAGGCGACACAGGTCAGCGGGATGTCGACGGCGAACAGGCGCAGATAACGGGTTAGCTCCGGCTCGTGGAGCCAGGCCGCCACCAGGGGCGCCAGCAGCCAGAACACGGCCCCACCGGCCAGCCCCAGCCAGAGGTGCGCGCGCAGGACGGTTGTCCCCAGCGGCCGCCAATCATCCGCCTCCCCCGCCAGCTTGATGGTCGGCCGGCTGAACAGCGAGGACAGGCTCCACTCCGCCCACCATACGAGAGCCGTCGCCAGCGAGAACAGGCCATAGCCCGCCACGCCCAGATTGCGGGTGAGGAAGGCCGCCGTGATGAGGCCGGTTGGCAGGAGGAGCGCCTCGGCCAGGAAGACGCGAATGGTGCCGCCGATGAAGTGGCGGCCGGAGGCTGGCGCAGCGGCCTTCATACTGGCTCTCCCACGCGGCTGTCGAGATGGACGACATGTCCAGTCCGCGCCGCTTCCTCCGCCGCCAGCACGACGCGCAAGCTGCGCAGCCCGTCCATAAGGTCAGGCGGCGCGAGCCGACCACTCTGGACACCCAGGGCGAAGTGAGACAGCGCCGCCATGTAGGACGGTTCGTACGTCGGGTGGCGCAGGCGGGTGCGCGCGAACGACGAGCGGGCCACAAGGCCCAAGCGGTGCAGGGCACGCCCGGCGGGGGAGGCGCGGCCCACAGCGGTCGCGCGCTCTAACTCCAGGCCCCGCAGGCGGTCCACACTCAGCTTGCCGCTCGGCCCGTAGACCTCGAAACGGTCCTCGTCCACGGCGCACGTGGAGACGAACGTCTCGACCGCTAGACCATCGGCGAGGGTCAGGCGGAGGAACGCCGTGTCGTCTTCGCTCTGGACGGAGCGCAGGCTGGCGCTGATCGTTACCCTGCTCTCTCCGAACAGGAAGTGAACCAGGTCCACGTGGTGGCTCGCCAGGTCGAGCAGGACGCCGCCCCCGCTGGCCCGCGCCGCTTGCCACGTCCCGCCCTGTCGTGGCGCTGACGTGAACACCGAGCGGGCCGCGACGGGCACCCGGATCTCCCCGCGTCGGAGCGCGTCGCGCAAGGCCTGATAGAGGGGATTGAAGCGGAAGTTGAAGCCGATCATGCCCATACGACCCGATGCCCGCCACGCCGCGACGACGGCCTCCCCGTCGTCCAGCGTTGTCGCCAGCGGCTTCTCCAGGTAGACGTGCTTGCCCGCCGCGAACGCGGCGCAGGCGAGGGGCGCGTGGACGGCGTTGGGCGCGGCGACGACCACAGCATCGATGTCGGGCCGCGCCAGCAACTCGCTTGCGTCAGCGTAGACCTGGGCCTGGGGCGCGAGGCGCTGCGCCTCGGCCCGCCGCTGGGGGTCAGGCTCGGCCAGGGCGACGACCGCCACGCCCGGCAGGCGACGCAGCGTGGGCAGGTGGACCAGTTGGGCGATGCGTCCGCAGCCTATTAAGCCGACGCGGACAGGCGCAGGTGTCATGGCGAGGGCCTCTGCTGGACGCGCAGGTCGGACAGCCAGTTGTAGACAAGGGCGACAAACGCGCCGACCAGGAAGCCGATGAGGGCGGCGTAAGCGAAGCCGACGAGGCTGCCCAGAAAGCTGACCTGGTAGCCGGGCAAGAACTGGCCGAGCAGGGACAGGTGCGGGCCTACGACCGGCCCGCCCTTAAGGACGAGCCAGACCGTAGCCAGGAACAGGCCCAGCCCCGCAATCAGGCCCGTCACGACGCCGCTGGCGACAGCGTTGAGCCGAACTAGCGAGACCAGCATGGCGCGCTCGATGCTCTTTTCCTCTTCGATCATGACGGTCTCCCTACATATAGTCGAAGACCTCGCTCAACAGCCGCCGCTCGAAGCCGCGCTCGACCAGGGCAACCGACAGGAAGAGAACGGTGTTACGCAGCGTGGCGGCCAGCCAGCCCAGGGCGAAGCCCGCGCCGAAGCCGTAGGCGGCCCCAATAAGGCTGCCCAGCGGCGAGACGGCGTAGCCGGGGAAGAACTCGCTCAGCAGCCCGACGACGTCCGCCGCCTGGCCGCCGATGGGCCAGGCCAGCAGGGTCAGCGCGGCTAGACACAGCGCCGTCGCCAGGCCGAGCGCTCCGCCAAACGCGACACGGTCCAGCTTGCGGAACGTGTTCTGGACGGCCTTCTCCAGGACCTTGACTTCCTCGTGGTACTCCTGGTCGGTATTGACGCTCCACAGGTCCACCGCCTCGCCCAGGGCGACGCGCCGCGCGGCCAACATGCCGGTCAGCATGGAGTGGTCCTGGTTGTTGTAGCGGTGCATGCCGTTGCGCCCCACCGTCTGGAAGTTCTCCAGGCTATCGACATAAGCGCGCAGCGTTGCCAGGGCGTCGCGGTAGTCGCTATCGTAGATGGGGTAGGACTTGGGCACGCGGTACACCACGCCGTCCTCGACGTCCGCCGCCCGCGCCAGTCCGATGCGCTCCAACTCCCGCGCCGCCAGGTCGATGAGAGCATCGTCGGCCATTGTCCACAACTCGTCACCCTCGCTGCAAAAGTACTCCAACCCCAGGCTGGTTTTGCTGGGGTCGGGTGTCATGGCCGCGCTCCAGTTCTTGAAGTTCTGGATGCGGCCAACGCGCACCGCCGGCGAGTGGACATAAATCCAGTTGTCGGGGAACAGGTCGGGCTGGTCGACGACGACGCATACGGTCAGGAAGTCGCGGTACTTGAGCGCGCGCGCCGCCGCCAGCACATCGTCGGCGGGCGGTGGGTCGAGCTTCTGAACTGCCTCGGACAGCGGCATGCTGGAGATGACGTCACTGGCGGGGAGGACTACTTCACCGTCCGGCGTGGCGACCACGACGGCCCGGACGCGCTGCCCGTCGCGGCAGAGGCGCGTGACGTCACTGTTGAGCCGCACCGTCGCGCCGCGCGCCTCGACGACGGTCTTGACCTGGTTCCATAACATGCCGGGGCCGCGCTCGGGGTAGTCAAACTCCTCGATGAGCGTCTTGATG
>CAZLBQ010000212.1:0-10231 GCA_964557745.1 uncultured Anaerolineales bacterium | reverse complement strand
GCAAGTACCCCAAGCCGCTGAGCGATTGGTACCACCACAACAAGTTCGTCGTGTACGTCCGGAAGGACGTCGTCAACCGCATCTGGTCCATGGGCCGCGCCGACCCTGTGCTGGCGGGGGCCGAAGCGTCCGCGGCGCAGAACACCTATGACAAGGTCCAGAAGGATGTGTCGGCGCAGACGATCTACGGGGCGGGCCAGTTGTCGGCGCCCAAGGGTGTCGAGGTGGACGACAAGGGCAACATCTACGTCGTCGACTCGAACAACAACCGCGTCGTGAAGTACGGGCCGCAGGGCGGCGCGCCGCTCAAGACCTGGGGCGCGCCGGGCAGCGGTCAGGGCCAGTTCAAGGACGGGCCGTGGGGCATCGGCGTCGACGCCAAGCGCGGCTTTGTCTACGTGGCCGACACGTGGAACGGCCGCATCCAGAAGTTCGACCTGGACGGTAACTTCGTCACAGCGTGGGGCAACTTCGACCAGTCGGCTCAACTCAACGACAAGCCGCTGGCGATGTACGGCCCGCGCGACGTGGCGGTGGACGCCGACGGCAACCTGTACGTGACCGACACCGGCAACAAGCGCATCCTCAAGTTCGACGCCGACGGTAAGCCCCTCGCTCAGTACGGCGGGGCGGGCTTCGAGCCTGGCAAGTTCCAGGAGCCGGTGGGCATCGCCATTAGCCCGGCCGACGGCAGCATCTACGTGGCCGACACGTGGAACCGCCGCGTGCAGAAGTTCGACAAGGCCATGCAGCCCGTTGCGCAGTGGCCGGTCGAGGCATGGGAAGGCCAGTCGGTGGTCAACAAGCCCTACCTGAGCGTCGACGCCAAGAACCGCGTCTACCTCAGCGACCCGGAGGGCTACCGCATCATCGTCCTGGACGACAAGGGCCAGCCGGTGGCAGTGATGGGCCAGCCGGGCAAGGACGCCAAGGGCATCGAGTTGCCCGTGGGCGTGTCGGTTGGGTCAGACGGCAAGATTTACGTTGCCGACAGCAACAACAACCGCGTCGTCCAGTGGCCGGCGTTGCAGTAAGTCACGGTCCGAGCAACCAATAGACAGGATTTACAGGATTGATAGGATGGATGAGGGCCAAATATACTGGCCCTACCATTCTGTCAATCCTGTAAATTTTGTCTAGACTCCGCTCGGACACTCTACGAGCCGATGAGGACGTAGCCGTTGCCGTCTTGGTCCGTGAACTGGGCCTGGGTCAGGCCGTAGGGTTGGGGAGTGGGCGTCTCGGTGAAGGGGACGCCTCTGGCTGACAATTGCTCGTAGGTCGCCTGACAGTTGTCGCACGCGAGGACCAGGCGCGAGAACTGGCCGACGCGCTCAACGGACCAGTCAGCGAAGTGGCTGATGGGGATGAGGCGCGTCTCCGCGCCCGGCAGCCCTAGCTCGATCCAACGCTGGTCGCCCATGGGGGCGTCGGTCTGCTTCTCGAAGCCCAGCTTGTGGACGTAGAAGTTGGCGGTCGCATCGAGGTCGTGGACGTAAATCGACATAAAGTGAATGTGGCTGATGAGGGGGCGGCCGGTCGGCTGCTCGTTCGAGCCGAGGAAGAAGTGGTTGCCGTCGGGGTCCACGAAGGCCGTCCACAGGCCCCAGAACTGCTGGCTGACCTCTTCCGTGAACTGGACGCCGCGTTGACGCAGGGTGTCATAGGTGGCCCGCACATCGTCGGCGTGGAGGGTCATGCCGGAGTGGCCGCCGACCTTGTCGGGCGACCAGCCGCCGTAGCCCTTCGCCAGGATGAGGACGGTCTGCGCGCCGCGCGGGGCGACCTCCAGCCAGCGCACGCCCTCCCCAAAGGGCATGTCGTTCCGCTTCTCCCACCCCAACTTGTTGACGTAAAAATCCAGGGCCGTATCCTGATCGTTGACGTACAGGGTGATGGACTGTATCTGGGTGAGCATGAGGGCGTCCTTTCTAACGGCTGAAGGGGACGGCGCGCGGTGTGACCTATGATACGCCGGGCGCGGAGAGCGCGTCAAGGGGCTAAGCTTAAGATTTGGAAAGTTTGTTCGATGGCGAGGCCGTGTTGACGTACGCCAGGCCGCCGACTACAATTCGAACTGGGTGAGGGTACAGGAGGTCGATATGACAGCGCGGGTGACAGTGGAACACATCTACGCGCAGATCCAGGACTTGCCGCAGCCGAGCCTGGACGAGCTAGAGCGGTACGTCGAGTTCCTGCATTTCAAAAACGCGAAGTCCGATCAGTCGAGGCCGCCCATCCACATCCGCGATCTCGAAGGCATTCTCGAAGGCTATGATTTTTCACCTGACGTGATTGCCGAAGCGAGGCGCGAGATGTGGCCGAAGTTCTATGAGGATGAGCCGTAGAGATAGGCATTCCGCACGCACAATCCATCGTTGGTCTCCAAAAAGCCGCGCAGGTGAGCCGGCAACTCGACCCCCAGTGCAGCCTCCAACTCTGCCAGACTCTCCTTGGACGCCGGTGGTCCATACTCCAGGTTCGGGTCCTCGCAGTCTGATATCATGTCTATGCCTCTCTGGTGGTGCGCTATAGCCTCATGGCCCCGCCGCGCGGGTCGCTTGACTGGTTGGCGCGCTTGTGAGCGCCGTTGCCGGCGTGAGCGTCACGGGGGTCATCATGAGCAAGGGCGTCGGCGTGGCGTAAACAGGTGTCACCCAGTGGACGGGCGGCACCGGCATGGTGGGCGGGAGGGGGACGCGCGGGTCCCAGGTTGGCCAGAGTGGGGCCTGGCCCTGGGGGACGGAGCGAGTGGGCGCGCCGGGCGGGAGGGCCGTAGGGGTGTAGAATGCCTCCGGACCAATCGTCCCTTTACGGTAAGGTGTCACGTAGAAGACGCCACCGCCAGGTGGCGCGGGCGGCAGGGGGAAGAGCGTCTCGGTGGCCGTCGGGCTTAGGGGCGTGGTCTGCCCTTGCAGGGGGTTGGGGACAGGGTTGGTGGGTAGGAGGTCGAGGGCGGACGACGAGCGGCTGTCGCCGCGGGGCTGGCTGCAACCCGGCAGCAGGCTCAGGCTGAGGGCACAGGCCAGGGCAGCCAGTACAGTGTAGACACGCAGCCACCTGGGAATAGGTGACATAAGACTGGCCTCTCGCTGGCGACACGGCATTCTCCGCATGACTCGCCAGGGCTTCTGCCCTCTACTCTGCCGCAATTCTATTGACCTGTCAAGGTCGGATTGACATACATTCCCCTGAGTTCTTCGAGAGTCGTGGCCCATTTTGACCGGCCGCGCCTTCCAACTGATTTGGGGAACAGATGGAGCGGATGGTGGCCACCCATCCGTTCAATTCGCTCCCCGCATCCGTTGCCAGAGCACAGCTTTCCCCGTCGATATATTGACCGCGATAAGTGATGGTCCTATACTGACCGAAAAGCCAATGGAGGCCGGTCATGAATATCACCAATCGATGGCGTCGGGGACGGTGCCGTGTACGCTAAGAGCGGCGTCCCCGTGGGGAGTCGAGTGCGACGGGCTGCTGCCCCTCTCCCCCCAGCCCCCTCGCCCACGCAGGGGCGAGGGGGGCCGCTCCGCCCTGCAATTTGTCTGGCCTCTGTCCTTGACCTGTGTTATAATCGAAGCCGTCCAGCCGCTCCCGCGCGGTCGGGGCGGCTTTTTGTTGCGCTTACCTTTTGTCCTCCAGGGAGGGTCCGTTGAATATCCACGAATACCAGGCGAAGGAGATCTTCGCCAAAGAGGGGCTGCCCGTGCCCATGGGCCAGGTGGCCGAGACGCCCGACGAGGCCTACGCCGCCGCGCAGAAGATCGGCGGCATGGTGGTGGTCAAGGCGCAGGTGCTCGTCGGCGGGCGCGGCAAGGCGGGCGGCGTCAAGCTCGCCAAGACGCCCGAAGAGGCGCGCGAGAAGGCCCAGGCCATCCTGGGCATGAACATCAAGGGCATCACGGTCAAGAAGGTGCTCATCGCGCCAGCGGTGGACATCGACCGCGAGATCTACCTGGGCATGGTCATCGACCGCGGCAAGAAGGCCGTGGTCATGATGTCGTCGGCGGCGGGCGGGGTGGACATCGAGGAGGTGGCGCGCGAGACGCCGGAGAAGATCGTCCGCACCACCATCGACCCGGCCATCGGTCTGCGCGACTACCAGGCGCGCGACGTCGCCTTTGCGCTCGGGCTGTCCGGCAATCAGGTCAAGGAGTTTACCCAGATCGCTAAGGGTCTGTACCGGGCCTTTGTCGCCAACGACGCCTCGCTGGCCGAGGTCAACCCGCTGGTCGTCGCGCCCGACGGCCACCTGCTGGCGATTGACGCCAAGATGAACCTCGACGACAGCGGTCTGTTCCGCCACCCGGGGCTGGAAGACCTGCGCGACGAGGCCGAGGAGTCGCCCGACGAGCGCGACGCCCGCGCCGCCGGCCTCAACTACATCGACCTCGACGGGACCATCGGCTGCCTGGTCAACGGGGCCGGGCTGGCGATGGCGACCATGGACACCGTCAAGCTCTACGGCGGCTCGCCCGCCAACTTCCTCGACATCGGCGGCGGGGCGCGCGCCGACAAGGTGGCGGCGGCGCTCAAGATTATCCTGCGTGATCCCAACGTCAAGGCTGTGCTGGTCAACATCTTCGGCGGCATCACCCGCGTCGACGAGGTGGCGCGGGGCATCAAGCAGGCGCTCGAAGAGACCGAGACGCAGGTCCCGTTTGTGTGCCGGCTGGTCGGGACGAACGAGGAGGAGGGGCGGCGGCTGCTTGAAGGCTCGAACGTGGCGTGGGCCACGACCCTCTCGGAAGCGGCGCAGAAGGCCGCCCAGGCCGCGCAGTCCGGGCAGGCGGCATGAGCGCGCCCAACTGGGATGCCGTCCGCGACGAAGTCGTCGGCATCCTCCAGGACTTGCTGCGCCTGGACACGACCAACCCGCCCGGCAACGAGATCATCGCCGCCGAGTACATCGCGGGCAAGATGCGCGAGGTGGGCGTCACGCCGACGGTCCTGGAGTCGGAGCCGGGACGTGGCAACGTCGTCGGGCGCTGGCCGGGGACCGGCGAGGCGCGGCCCTTGCTGCTCATGGGCCACACCGACGTCGTGCCCGCCGAGCCGAGCCAGTGGCAGCGCGACCCGTTCGGCGGCGAGCTGGTCGACGGCTACCTCTGGGGGCGGGGCGCGCTCGACATGAAGTGTACCGTCGCCGCCCACCTGACCATCCTGCGCTTGCTCGCGCGCGCGGGCCGACCGCTCAAGCGCGACATAGTCCAGATGGCGACGGCGGACGAGGAGACGGGCGGGCGCAAGGGGGCGCGCTGGCTCGCCGATACCCACCCCGACCTGATCCGCGCCGAGTACGCCCTGAACGAGGGTGGCGGCGACGCGCTGCCCGTCGGCGACAAGATGTTCTACAGCGTCCAGACGGCCGAGAAGGGCGCGGCGCAGTTCCGCATGACGGCGCGCGGCGGGCCGGGCCACGGCTCCGTCCCGCGCGAGGACAACGCCGTGACGCGGCTGGCCCTGGCCGTCGGGCGGTTGGGCAGCACGCCGCTGCCGCTGCACGTGACGCCGACCATGGAGGGCATGTTCGAGGCCCTCAGTGCCGCCATCCCGCAGGTCAAGCCGCTCGTGCCCGCTATCCTCAACGACGCGACCAGCCGCGAGGCCGTCGCCCGGCTGCCGCTGGAAGAGGGCTACAAGCGGATGATCCACGCCATGCTGCGCAACACGGCCACCCCCACCATCCTCAACGCGGGCAGCAAGGTCAACGTCATCCCGTCGGCCGCCGAGGCGCTGATTGACGGGCGGACGCTGCCCGGCTTCGACGCCGAGGCGTACCTGGCCGAGGTGAGACCCATCGTCGGCGACGACGTCGAGATCGAGGTCATCAACGACCTGCCGCCGATTGAGGCCGACCTCGACTCGCCGCTGTACCGGACCATTGTCGAGGTCATGGGCGAGCGGCTACCGGGCGCGTACCCGCTGCCCATGCTGCTCACTGGCTTGACCGACGCCAAGAGCGTCGTGCGGCTGGGCACGCGCGTCTACGGCTTCAGCCCGCTGCGCCACGAGCCGGGCGTCTCCAACTTCGCGCTGGTGCACGGCCACAACGAGCGCATCTCGGTCGACAACCTGCTGTTCATGACCCGCGCGTTGTACGAGATCGTCACGCGCTTCGCGGAGGCGTGAGACGTCAAACGTGAAACGTGACCCCACACGCATCACGTCTCACGTTTCACGCAGCACGCACCACGCTTCACGTTTCACGCATCAGGAGTCCTGTTCATGAGCATCCTCATCAACAACGAGACAAGAGTGGTCGTCCAGGGCATCACGGGCCGCGAGGGCCAGTTCCATACCAGCCAGATGCTGGCCTACGGGACGCAGGTCGTGGCCGGCGCGACGCCCGGCAAGGGCGGCCATGAAGTGCTGGGCGTGCCGGTCTACAACTCCGTCGCGGAGGCCGTGGAGGCCCACGGCGCCGACACGTCGTGCATCTTCGTGCCGGCGGGCGGCGCGGCCGACGCCATCTTCGAGGCCGCCGACGCCGGTATCCAGTTCATCGTGTGTATCACCGAGAACGTCCCGACGCTGGACATGATCTCGGTGACGCACTATCTCGACCGCAAGGGCGTGCGGCTGCTCGGGCCGAACTGCCCTGGCCTCATCAGCGCCGGGCAGTGCAAGGTCGGCATCATCCCCAACCACGTCGCCACGCCGGGGCCAGTCGGCATCGTGTCGCGCTCCGGCACGCTGACCTACGAGGTCATGTTCGCCCTGACCCAGCGCGGCCTGGGCCAGTCGACGGCGGTGGGCATCGGCGGTGACCCGGTCAAGGGCACCAACTTCATCGACGTCATCGAACTCTTCAACCAGGACCCCGCGACCGAGTACATCGTCATGATTGGCGAGATTGGCGGGACGGACGAGGAGCGCGCCGCTGAGTACATCGCCAACAACGTCAAGAAGCCGGTCGTGGGCTTCGTCGCGGGGCAGACCGCGCCGCCCGGCCGCCGCATGGGCCACGCGGGGGCCATCATCTCGGGCGGCGAAGGCCGCGCCGAGGACAAGATTCGCGCCTTCCAGGCGGCGGGTATCGCCGTGGCGCGTCACCCGGACGAGGTGGCCGACCTGGTGCAGCAGGCGGTGAAGCGCGCGTGACGATCAACGGATGGACAGCCTGGTAAGCCGCCTCGCCGCCTTCTTCGCCGCCGCGCCGGACGTCCACGTCGTGGGCGGGGCAGTGCGCGACCGTCTGCTCGGCCGGCCGGTCCACGACTTCGACCTGGTCGTGGCGGGCGACGCCCTGGTCCAGGCCCGCCGCTTGGCCGACGCGCTGGGCGCGGCGTACGTGCCGCTGGACGCCGACTTCGGGACGGCGCGGGTCGTGGTGGGCGAGGACCAGGTGGACATCGCCCAGCAGCGGGGCGGCAGCCTCGACGCCGACCTGCGGCTGCGCGACTTTACCGTCAACGCCATGGCCGTGCCCCTCGCCCGCTGGGAAGATGACGACGCGCCGATTATCGACCCGACGGGCGGCCAGGCCGACCTCCAGGCCCGGCTGGTCCGCGCCGTCAGCCCGCAGGCGTTCCAGACCGACCCCGGCCGGCTGCTGCGCGCGCCGCGCCTGGCGGCCCAACTCGACGCGACGCTGGAGCCGCAGACCGAGGCGTGGCTGCGCCGCGACGCGGGCCTGTTATTGCAGGCGTCCATGGAGCGGCTGCGCGACGAGTTCTGGCGCTGTCTCCTCCTGCCGGGGACGGCGGACCTCGTCCGCCGCCTGGACGAGCTGGGGCTGCTGGGCCGCCTGCTGCCCGACGTGCCGGTCATGCAGGGCGTGACGCAGCGCCCGCCCCACACTCTCGACGTCTACGACCACAGCCTGGCGGCGCTGGCGAACACTGAACTCATCCTCGGCGCGCTCGACGTGGGCGGCGGGCCGGGGGAAGCCGTCACGGCGGCGGCGCTGGCCCCGTTCCGCGACGACTTGCGTCGGCATCTGCTCGAAGAGCCGGTGCGCGGGCGGCCGCGCTGGTCGCTGCTCAAGTTCGTGGCCCTGCTGCACGACGTGGGCAAGCCCGCCACGCGCAGCGTCCAGGCCGGCCTGGTCCACTTCTACGACCACGATTTGGTCGGCGCGGCGATGATTGAGCGCATCGGCCAGGGCTTCAAGCTGAGCAGCCGCGAGGTGGCCTGGCTCAAGCTGGTGGTGCGCCAGCACCTGCGCCCGCTGTTCCTGGCCCAGCACATGCCGCCCAGCGCCCGCGCCCAGTACCGCTACTTCCGCGACACGGGCGAGGTCGCGCCCGACGTCCTGCTGCTCTCCATCGCCGACAACCGCTCCAAGGCGTTCCCGACCGTCGGGTCGCACGCCCAGGACGCCCACGCCGATACCATCCTCGACCTCGCGGTGGCGATGCTGCGGCTGTTCTATCACACGCCCGACGCGCCGGTCGTCAGCCCGCCGCCGCTGGTCAATGGGAACGACATCATGCAGGCGACGGGGCTGCGGCCGGGACCCCGCGTGGGCGAGGTGCTGGAGCGGGTGCGCGAGGCGATTGCGACCGGGCGGGTGACGACGCGAGACGAGGCGCTGGCCCTGGCGCGGCACATGCAGCGGGATTCGGGCGGGGCACGGCCCAGGGGGAAATGAACGAATGACGACTCGGTCGAAACGTTCGCGGACGAAACCGTCACGAACGGATTTTCGGCGCTCGCCGCGCTCGGCCTACGGGCTGGTGGCGCTCGTCATCGGGCTGGTCGTCTGGGCCGCGCTGTTCTACGCCTTCCGCTTGAACGCCTACGTGACGTGGCTGCTGGCGTGGGGGCTGACGGCCTTCGGCTTCTACGGCTTCGACAAGGTCCAGGCCCAGGCGAGCGGCTGGCGCGTGCCGGAGGTGGTACTGATGGCCCTGGCGCTCCTCGGCAGCGCCATCGGCGCACTGCTGGGGATGCTCGTCTTCCGCCACAAGACGCTGCACGGCCGGTTCTGGCTAGCCGTGGCCGCCGGGCTGGTCCTCCAGGCGGGCGTGGCCGTGTGGCTGATGCTGAGATAGAGGTCAAGGTGTCTATTGACGACAACAAGGCCCTGTTGCGCCGCTACTACGACGAGGTTCTGAACGCGGGCCGCCTGGACCAGATCGACGCCCTGTTTGCCCCCGACTTCGTCAGCCACCCCGACGAGTCGGACCTGGCGGGCTTCAAGCGCGGCGCGGCGATGTCGCGGGCGGCGTTCCCCGACATGCATGTGACCGTCGAGGACCAGATTGCCGAGGGCGACAAGGTGGTGACGCGCTGGACGGCCACGGCGACGCACCAGGGGCCGTTCGCGGGCCTGCCGCCGACGGGCAAGCCGGTCACGGTGCGCGCCATCCACATCCACCGCATCCGGGCGGGCCGCATCGTCGAGCTGTGGGAGATGATTGACCTGCTAGCTCTCATGCGGCAGTTGGAGTAGGGTATGACAATCAGCGCGAGTGTGCAGCAGGTGATCGAGGAGGTCAGGGCGCGCTACCGCGTGCCGGGGCTGGTGTTGGCCGTGGCGCGGAGGGCGGGCGAGCCAGAGTGGCTCGTCGTCGGCCACGATGGGGCGAACCAGCCCCTGGCCCAGGACAGCCTGTTCCCCGTGGCGTCCATCACCAAGCTGGCGACGGCGCTGGCCGTGCTGCGCCTCAAGGACACCGCCGCGCTCGATCTGGACGCGCCGCTGGCCGAGTACGTCCCGGACGCCAGCGCCGCCCGCTCGGGTATCACCGTCCGCAAGCTGCTGTGCCACACTAGCGGCCTGCCGGTGGTCGTGGCCCACGCGCTGGCCCGCTACGCGCCCGGCCTGGACTGGCCGACGCTGGCCCAGGCGTGCCTGGCGACGCCGACCTCGCACCCGCCGGACACCCAGGTCCTCTACTCCAACGTCGGCTACGGGCTGCTGGGCATCCTGGTCGAGCGGCGGACGAGCCTACCCTTCGCGGCGGCCCTGACGGGCCTTGTCTTGCAGCCGCTGGGCATCGAGGGCTATCTAGGCGTCGATCCCCCGCGTCTCGTGGCGACGCTGGCCGACGTGCGCGGGCGGCATAAGGGGACGGCCATCGAACCCTTCAACTCCCCCTTCTGGCGCAGCCTGGCCATGCCGTGGGCCGGGCTGGTGACGACCGTGGGCGGGGCGCTGGCGCTCGTCCGCGCCTTCCACGGCGTCCCCGCCGACTTCCTGAGCGCGGCGACGCGGGCCGAGGCTGTCCGCAACCAGGTGGGCGACCTGGGCGGCGGGGCCGAGCCGCTGGTCTGGCCGCGC
>CAZLBQ010000211.1:0-10281 GCA_964557745.1 uncultured Anaerolineales bacterium | reverse complement strand
GATACGACGCCGCGACCGACCTCGCCCGCGAGGCCCGCGCCCAAGGACGCCCCCAAGGCGGCGGCGCCCACGGAAGCGCCGAAGCCGACCGAAGCGCCCAAGGCCGCTGCGCCCACGCAGGCCCCGGCCGCCAAGCCCACCGAGGCCCCCGCCGCGAAGCCGACCGAAGCGGCGAAGGCCAGCACGGGGTCGAGCGCCAAGCCCGACTTTGTCTTCGCCCACAATGGCCCCATCTATACCATGGACGCGCCGGGGACCTGGTTTGGCTCCACCCACTGGCTGACCAACACCCTGTATGACTGTCTCATCTGGCGCAAGGCCGATGGCACCGGCTATGTCGGCCAGTCGGCCGAGAAGTGGGAGCGCGTCGATGACTTGACGTGGCGCTTCACCCTGCGCCCCAACCTCAAGTTCCAGAACGGCGAGCCGCTGGACGCCGAGGCCGTCAAGTGGAACATTGACCGCACGCGGACGACCAAGGAGTTCATGGTCCAGCCGCAGTGGACATTTGTTAAAGAAGTCAAGGTCGTCGATCCGCGCACCGTCGACGTCATCACGACCGAACCGCACGCCTACACCGAGTACGACATCAGCTACAACGGCTGCGAGCTGTTGCCACCCAAGTACTACCAGCAGGTGGGCGACAAGGAATTCGCTAAGAAGCCCGTGGGTTCTGGCCCGTACAAGCTGACCGAGTTCACCGAAGGCCAGAAGTACGTCTTCGAGGCGTGGGATGGCTACTGGGCCGGCAAGCCCGAGGTCGAGCGGATTATCTATCAGGTCATCCCAGAGCGGTCGAGCCAGTTGGCAGCCCTACTGGCCGGTCAGGTGAGCTTCGTGCCGAGCGTGCCCATCCCGGACCGCAAGAAGCTCGAGACGACGGCGGGCGTCAAGCTCCTCCGCGAGACGTCCGGCCGCATGCACCATCTCTATCTGCGCAACGAGACCGAGTCGGGCAAGATGAAGGAGACGTATCCCGGCTATCAGCCGGCGACTGTCGACAAGCGAGTGCGCCAGGCGATTAACTACGCCCTGGACCGCAAGCTCCTGGCCGAGATTCAGGGATCGGGTATCCCGACCCTGGTGCGCGTGCCGCGCAGCCAGCCCGAGAGCTTTGGCGACAAGTATAGCGGCAAGAACGCCGAGGCCTACTACAACCCGACCAAGGCCAAGCAGTTGCTGGCCGAAGCGGGCTACGGGCCGAACAAGAAGCCCAAGGTCTACTTCGACGCGCCGGCTTTCCAGGATGGTAACGAGAAGGAGGTCGCCGAGGCCATCAAGACGATGCTGGAGGATGTGGGCTTCGAGGTCGACTTGAAGGTGCTAGACCTGGCTGCCTACAACCAGCAGGTAAACACGCCAGGCAACAACCGCGATATCCAGCTCGTGACCCTGGGCGGTCTACCGTCCCTGACGCCGACCTTCTACACCTGCGAGTGGAAGCAGGCCAACTACAGCGTCTGCGAGAAGGACTGGAGCGAGCTTGGCAAGCAGATCGTGACGATGGTCGACCCCCAGAAGCGCCTGGCGCTCTGGGACAAGTGGTGGACCTACTATCTCGACTACTCGCAAACGGTCACGCTGTATGAGATCAACGCCGTGATGGCGATGAGCGACAAGTTCGAGTGGACGCCGCGCACAGACGGCTGGTTCACCTTCCGCGACCTGAAGTACAAGAAGTAAGGAGCCATAGAGAGCGAAGCCTCATGCAGCGTTACATTCTCTCACGCCTGGTGCAGATGGTCATCACGCTGTTCGTGGTGTCTCTGATCACGTTCTTCCTGGTCCGGTTGAAGGGCGACCCCATCTCCGTGATGGCGCCGCCTACCTTCAGCCAGCAACAGGTCGAAGAGTTGCGCGCTGCATGGGGCTTCGACCGCCCGCTGCCCGAGCAATACCTGACTTTCCTGCGCAAGGCTATCAGCGGCGACTTTGGCACGTCCATCCAGTACCGCCGCCCGGCCATGGAACTCGTCCTCCAGCGTCTCGGCTGGACGTATCTACTGGCGTTTGTCGCGTCGCTCATTGGGCTGGTCATCGCCATTCCCCTGGGCGTCGTCTCGGCCATCCGCCGCAACAGCCTCATCGACCTCGGCAGCACGGCCTTCGCCACCATCGGGACGGCCATGCCCTCGTTCTGGCTGGGGTTGATGCTCATCCTCATCTTCTCCGTCAACCTGCGGCTGCTGCCGGCGTTCGGCGCGGATAGTCCGGCGGCCATCCTCATGCCGGCCCTGGCGCTTGGCCTGGGAATGGCCGCCCGCCTCTCGCGCCTGACGCGCTCGTCGATGCTCGAAGTCCTACGCGCCGACTACATCCGCACCGCGTACAGCAAGGGCTTGCGGGAGCGAGCGGTCGTCATGGGCCACGCTCTGCGCAATGCCCTGATGACCGTCGTCACGGCCTTTGGTCTGCAATTGGGGTGGCTGCTGGGCGGCGCGGTGATCATCGAGGCCGTCTTTGCCTGGCCGGGCCTGGGCCGCCTGATGATCGAGTCCATCGGCATCCGTGATATCACCATCGTCCAGGCGGGCCTGTTCTGGTTCGCCACCTCCTTCCTGTTCATCAACCTGCTGATCGACGTTCTCTACACGTTCCTCGACCCGCGGGTCCGCCTGAGCTAGCCACGCCATGACGACGTACCCATCTAACCTGGGCCAACTGGCCATCCCTGTGCCTGCCGACCGTAGCTCGCCCCAAGCGCGTTTTCGCTACGCCCTGCGCTCGCTGCGGCGCAGCCCAGTCGGTATGCTGGGCGTCGTCCTGGTCACGGTCGTTCTGTTGTGCGCGACGCTTGGGCCTCTCATCGCCCCTCAGGACCCCAATGCCCGCAACCTGCGTGGACGCTTTCAGCCGCCGGGGTACGTCGACGAGCAGCGTGGTGTCTTCTGGCTGGGCACTGACCAGTTGGGCCGCGACGTCCTGAGTCGGGTAATCGTCGGCAGCCGCATCTCGGTCATCGTCGGTGTGGCGTCTGTGCTCATCGCCGGACTGATCGGCGTGCTGTACGGGCTGGTAGCCGGCTTTCGCGGGGGCTGGACGGACACCATTCTCATGCGTATCGCCGACGCCTTGCTGGCGATTCCCTTCATCGTGCTCGTCGTTGCCGTCGCGGGTGTCGTCGGCGCGGGGCTGGTGACTCTCATCCTCATCCTCGGCTTGACCGGCTGGGTGACGTATGCCCGCATTGTGCGCAGCGAGGTGCTGGTGCTGCGCGAGCAGGAGTTCATCACGGCGACCCGGGTCATTGGTCAATCCGCCTCGAAAGTCATGTTCCGCCACATCCTGCCCAACGTCTGGGGGTCGGTCATCGTTCTGGCGACGCTCCAGGTCGGGACGAGCATCCTGGCGGAAGCGTCGCTGAGCTTCCTGGGCCTGGGTGTCGAGCCAACGACCATCACCTGGGGGCTGATGCTGGCCGACGGCCGCGAGTACATGGGCAGCGCGTGGTGGATGGCCACCTTCCCCGGCATCGCCATCACTCTGACCGTGTTGGGCATCTCCTTCCTCGGCGACTGGCTACGCGACGTCCTTGACCCACGCCTCCGAGAGTGAATCGGCCTCACCGCCGATGGCCCGCTACCACCGCTTGGTTCAGATAGTCTGAACCAGGGGCGGCCAACGCGTCGCACACCTCGCGGCGGCAAGTCTACGGCCGCGGCCCCTTGCTCAAGAACAGATCTGCCGTTTCGCCCCCACCCATGCCTCTCAAACTGGCTCTTCCCCGTTGCCAACAGCTGTAGTATACTGTGAGATGTCCCACTGTGGCCTGCCTTTCCGACCTTTACCTTGAAGGTCGACCATCGGTATGGAGTACAGCATGAGTATGACACAGCTCACGAGCCGCTATGCCCCTGGCTGGCCGGGCAGCCCGCCGCGCTGGACCTCGGCGCGCAAGGTGGGGGTGGGCACAGCCCACAACACGACGAGCCGCGTTTGGTTCACCCTGAGCCACGGCATCTTCGACGAGATCTACTATCCGCGCGTCGACCGCGCCTGCACCCGTGACCTCGGCCTGCTCATCACCGACGGCCACAGCTTCTTCTCCGAGGAGAAGCGCGCGACCGACCATCAGGTATCATATCTCGACAATGGCGTGCCTGCCTATCGGCTGGTCAACCGCTGCCAGCAAGGGCGCTACCAGATCGAGAAGCGTATCCTCGCCAGCCCCCGCACCGACGCCATCCTGCAATATTCCCACTTCCAGCCGCTCCAGGGGAGCCTGGGGGACTATCACGTCTACGTCCTGCTCGCGCCGCACCTGGGCAACCAGGGCTGGGGCAACACGGCCTGGCTGGACGACTTCAACGGTGTCCCGATGCTCTTCGCCGAGCGCGAGGGCTACGCCCTGGCGCTGGCGTGCAGCGTGCCGTGGCGCAAACGCTCCGTTGGCTTCGTCGGCGTCTCCGACGGCTGGCAGGACGTGCGCCAGCACCTGGAGATGACCTGGCAGTACGAGCGCGCCGAGAACGGCAACGTCGCCATGATCGGGGAGGTTGATCTGGCCGCCGCCGACGGCGCGTTCCTGGTCGCGGTCGGGTTCGGGAGCGATGCCGTCGAGGCGGGCCACCGCGCCCGCGCCTGCCTGCTGGAAGACGAGCAGGCAATCACCCAGGCCTACTTCACCGGCTGGCGCGGCTGGCAGCAATCGCTGGCGCACCTGCCCGCCGATGGCGACACGCAGCGCGACCTGTACGCCACCAGCGCCATGGTCCTGTACTGCCACGAGGCGAAGGCCTTCCAGGGCGGCATTATCGCCAGTCTCTCCATTCCCTGGGGCTCGGCGAAGGGCGACAACGATCTGGGCGGCTATCACCTGGTCTGGATTCGGGACCTGGTGGAAGCCGTGGGCGGGCTGCTGGCGACCGGCGCCCATGAGCTGGCCCGGCGGGTGCTGCGCTATCTTCAAGTGACGCAGAAAGAGAGCGGCGACTGGCCGCAGAATATGTGGCTGGCGGGCGCACCCTACTGGACGGGTGTTCAGATGGATGAGACGGGCTTCCCGATCCTGATGGCGGCCAGCGCTCAGCGCCAGGGCTGTATGACGTCGGCCGAGATCCTCCAATTCTGGCCCATGGTCCGCGGCGCGGCGGCCTTCATCGTCCGCCACGGGCCGGTGACGCAGCAGGACCGCTGGGAGGAAAACGCGGGCTACTCCCCGTTCACCCTGGCCGTGGAAGTGGCCGCCCTGCTGGCGGCGGCGGACCTGGCCGACCTGGCGCACGAGTCGGCCATCGCTACGTACCTGCGCGAGACGGCCGACGTCTGGAACGCCAGCATCGAGGCGTGGACCTACGTGACCGACACGGAGCTGGCCCGTCGCGTGGGCGTCGAGGGCTACTATGTGCGAATCACGCCACCCAATGGACCGGATGTCGCCTCGCCACGCGATGGCTCGATTATCATTAAGAACCGACCGGCCGAGCACAGCCGGCACGCCGTGACAGATATCGTCAGCCCCGACGCCCTGGCTCTAGTGCGCTTTGGCCTACGCGCGCCCGACGACCCGCGCATCGTCAACACCGTCACGGTCATCGACGCGACGCTCAAGGTGGACACGCCGTCCGGTCCTGCCTGGCACCGCTACAATGAAGACGGCTATGGCGAACACGCCGACGGCGCGCCTTTTAATGGGACGGGGATCGGGCGGGCCTGGCCGTTGTTGACCGGGGAGCGCGCCCATTACGAATTGGCGGCCGGGCGCCGCGATGAGGCAGTCAAGCTGCTGCACGCCCTGGAGGCCTTCGCCAACGAGGGCGGTATGATTCCCGAGCAAATCTGGGACGCGCCCGATATTCCCGACCGTGAACTCTTCTTTGGGCGTCCCTCCGGCTCTGGCACGCCCCTCGTCTGGGCGCACGCCGAGTACCTCAAGCTGCGCCGCTCCCTCCGCGACGGCGCCGTGTTCGACATGCCGCCGCAGACGGTGCAACGCTACCTGCGCGACAAGACGGACACGCCCTACGCCGTGTGGCGGCTGGACCAGCGGCGGGCGAAGGCGCCGCGTGGGAAGCAGTTACGGGTTGAGACCCCCGCCCCCGCGCGTGTCCACTGGAGCCACGACGGCTGGCAGAGCGCCGAGGACATCGAGACGCGGGACACCGGGCTGGGCCTCCACGTCGCCGACTTGCCGACCCAGACGCTGGCCCAGGGGACGCGGGTCGACTTCACCTTCTACTGGCCTGGCGGCGAGCACTGGGAAGGCCAGGACTTCAGTGTGGTCATTGAGTAGCAGGACTATTCATCCTCGGGTGGCTCTCGGACGCCGCTGGGCGCTGGATTATGCCATCCTCCCTGGATGATCTTGTCGGCCTCGGCCGGCCCCCAGGTATGCGGCTCATACTCGTAGACCGGGGTCGGATGCTCCAGGGCAGGCTGCACCACCTCCCACGCCGCTTCCACGCCATCCTGGCGGGTGAACAGCGTGGTATCCCCGCGCAGCGCGTCTCCCAGGAGGCGCGCATAGGGCGTCAACTGCCCCGGCGGTTGATGGAGGGCAAGCAGTTCCACCTCTTCTCCCTTCATCACCTCCCCGGCCACCTTCGCTTGCGCCCCCATGGCAATCACCACCTCGGGGCTGAGACGGAAGCGGACGGCATTCGGCTGGCCGGCAGGCGCGGCGTGGAAGACAGCGCGCGGCGGATACTTCAACCGGATGAGGACCTCCGTCGTCGTCACCGGTAGGCATTTGCCGGCGCGGATGTAGAACGGCACGTCGGCCCAGCGCCAGTTATCCACATACAGCTTCAAGGCGGCGAAGGTCTCCACCTGGGAATCGGGCGCGACTCCTTCCTCCTGGCGATAGCCTCGGTACTGCCCGCGCACCACGTCAGTCGGCTTCACCGCCCGCATGGCTTTCAGGACGACGACTTTCTGGTCGCGCGTCGCCTCGTTGTCGTCCTTGGAGGGCGCTTCCATGGCCAACAACGCCGCCACCTGAAGCATGTGGTTCTGCACCACATCGCGGATGGCGCCCACCTCTTCGTAGAAGCGGCCGCGCCCCCGCACGCCGAAGTCCTCGGCCATCGTGATTTGGACGCTGGCGACGTAGTGGCGGTTCCAGATGGGTTCCAGGAAGGCGTTGGCGAAGCGGAAGAACAGCAGGTTCAGGACGGGTTCCTTGCCGAGATAGTGGTCAATGCGAAAGATGGCCGACTCGGGAAAGAACTGATGCAAGACGTGGTTCAGTTCACGCGCCGAGGCCAGGTCGCGGCCAAATGGCTTCTCAACCACCACCCGCGCCTTCTCAGCGCAGCCCGCCTTGGCCAGCCCTTCGGCCACCGTCGCAAACATCGACGGCGGAATGGCGAGGTAGTGGAGGGGGCGAGTGGCGCTGCCGAGTAAGGCGCGCAACTGCTGAAAGGTGGCCGGGTCACGGTAGTCACCGTCCACGTACTGGAGGCGCGCGGTGAGCTTGGCGAACGCCTCTTCGTCCACCCCGCCCGCATGTTCGAGGCTGTCGCGGGCACGCTCGCGGAGCTGCTCGACCGTCCAACCCGACTTGGCGACGCCAATGATGGGCAGGTCGAGTTGGTTGCGACGGATCAGCGCCTGCAGGGCCGGGAAGATTTGTTTGTACGCCAGGTCGCCCGTCGCGCCAAAGAAGACGAAGGCATCGGAACGCGTCGACTCCATCGTGTACCTCCCAGGGGTATGAAGTATAGTCGGCAGCGACTCATAAGGATAGGTGAGTCATATGGAGTGTACTTATCTCTGTCTGATTGGACAAGAGCATACGGAAGGCCACGGGCTTCTCTGGCCATGCGTACCGACTGCTCGTGCAGCCGGTGATCCTGGACAGCGGCATATCCTGCTTCCCGACGCCCACTGACACTCTCAAGCTGCGGCTGTTGGAAACACGGACCTTTCAGTCCGGGGTGGTCTACGTGCGTTACCAGACTGACGGTTCGTGAGCAGCGACCGCCGAACGGCCGGGACGGTGGTCTACTTCCTGCTCAAGGACCGCGAGACAGCCCTGATCGTGCAAGGAGTCAGTGATGAGCGAGCGACGTAACGGAGACGAGCGTGAGCGCCGTGATGGGGAGAGGCCGCGGCCTCCCGGGCCCGAGGAGAAGGGCGGTGCGACCGCCACCAGTCGCCGGCCCGATGGCGACAAGCCGAGCATGATGGATACCCTGCGCGGGCCGCGCTTCTGGCTCATCCTACTCGTGATGCTGGGCATCAACTGGCTGGTGGTGCCGCTGCTGTTTCCGGAGCCGCACGACCGCGTCACCGTGCCCTACACGTTCTTCAAGCAGCAGGCGGCAGCGGGCAACGTCGCCAAGATCACCAGTCGTGGCGACGACATCCAGGGCGAGTTCAAGCAGCCTGTCGTGGACCCCAACCTGCCGTCGGCCGAGCAGGGGCCGCCGACCTACACCAAGTTTAGCACCATCAAGCCCGCCTTTGACGACGCGACGCTCCTGCCCCTGCTCGAGGAGAAGGGGGTCGTCATCACTGCCGAGCCGCTGGAGGGCGGGCGCTCGCCGCTCCTGACCCTCCTCCTCTCGTTTGGCCCAACGCTCCTGCTGCTGGGGGGCTTCCTCTGGCTCAGTTCGCGGGCGGCGAGTGCAGCCGGTGGGGGCGCGCTCGGCCTGGGGAGGAGCCGCGCCCGCCGCTACGACGAGACCGGGGAGCAGCAACGGGTGACCTTCGACGACGTGGCTGGCATCGACGAGGTGGAGAACGAGTTGGTCGAGATCGTCGACTTCCTCAAGAACCCCGACAAGTATCAGCGCCTCGGTGGGCGCATCCCCAAGGGTGTGCTGCTGGTTGGGCCACCCGGCACGGGCAAGACGCTGCTGGCGCGGGCTGTCGCCGGTGAGGCGGGTGTTCCCTTTTTCAGTATCAGCGGCTCGGAGTTTATCGAG
This sequence comes from uncultured Anaerolineales bacterium, assembly GCA_964557745.1. GTDB lineage: Bacteria > Chloroflexota > Anaerolineae > Epilineales > JAHCIE01 > JAHCIE01. The sequence goes on along the minus strand of CAZLBQ010000211.1, from coordinate 1,411 downwards.
ATGATCGTCGGCGTCGGCGCGGCGCGGGTGCGCGACCTGTTCGCCCAGGCCCGCAAGGCCGCGCCGGCCATTGTCTTCATCGACGAGTTGGACGCCATTGGGCGGCGGCGCGGCGGCGCCAACTCCATCGGCAGTAACGACGAGCGCGAGCAGACTCTCAATCAGATTCTCGTCGAGATGGACGGCTTCGACGCGCGTGAGGCGGTCATCGTGTTGGCCGCGACTAACCGCGCCGACGTACTGGACCCGGCGCTACTGCGGCCGGGCCGCTTCGACCGCCGCATCAACGTCCTGCCGCCCGACCGCCAGGGCCGCCGCGAGATTCTCAAGGTCCACACGCGGGGAGTGCCCCTTGGCGCGGATGTGGACCTGAACCAGATTGCCGTCGAGACGCCGGGGCTGGTGGGCGCGGACCTGCGCAACCTGGTGAACGAGGCGGCGCTGCTGGCGGCGCGCAAGGGGCACGGCGCGGTCATGGCCGATGACTTCCGCGAGGCGCTGGAGAAGATCGCGCTGGGAGCCGAGCGGAAGCTAGCCCTCGACCCGGAGGAGCGCAAGCGGGTGGCCTACCACGAGGCGGGCCACGCGCTGCTGGGCCTGCTCCAGCCGGAGGGTGATCCCGTCCGCCGCGTGACGGTTGTGCCGCGTGGTCAATCCCTCGGCGTTACGCTTTCCATCCCAGAGAACGACCGCTACAACTACAGCGAGCCGTACCTGCGGGCGCGCATCGTCAATGCCCTGGGCGGGCGCGCCGCGGAGCAGGTTGTCTACGGCGTGGTCACGACCGGCGCGGAGAACGACCTCAAGCAGGTGACCGACCTGGCGCGCGCTATGGTGACGCGCTTTGGGATGAGCGAGGAGATCGGGCTGGTGCAGTTGAGCGGCGCGGAACAGGGCGACTACCTGGAGACCGGCCTCGTGGGCGGCGCGGCGCGCCCCTACAGTGAGGAGACCGCGCGCCTGGTGGACGAGGCGACGCGGCGCATTATCGACGAGAGCTACGCCAAGGCCATCCACCTGTTGACGACGAACCGCTCGCGGCTGGACGCCCTGACCGAGGCGCTGCTGCGCGAGGACTCGCTCGACGAGGCGCAGATGCGCGCGGCGACGGGTCTCGACAAGGAGCCGGTGCGCCAGAGTGAGGTAGCAGCCCTAAGGTAAGATCGATTCGATGCGGGACGTTTTGACCCCTGTTTAGCCAGCTTCTTGACCGCGCCTTGGCGGAAGCCGAGATCGAGCGCAAGCAATGCTACGTCACCAATGCGGTCAAGCACTTCAAATTCGAGATGCGCGGAAAGAGGCGCTTGCATCAACGGCCCAATGCCAATGAAATCGACAAATGCCGGTGGTTGCTCGATCGCGAGATAAGTCTCGTCCGACCAGCACTTTTCATTGCTCTCGGGGCCACGGC
>CAZLBQ010000210.1:0-10318 GCA_964557745.1 uncultured Anaerolineales bacterium | reverse complement strand
CAACGCCCGGCGCGCCGACGACCGTCACTCAGGCGTCGGGGGGCGGCGCGCCCGCGCGGCAAGTCCAGGCGCCGGCCGCCCCAGCAGCCACCGCGACCCCCATTCCGCCGACGGCGACGCCGACACCCGACCCGACGCGCGAGGCCGAGGCGCGCATCGTAACCCTCGACTACCCGCTACCCAAAGACCCGACAACGCTCGACCCGACGCACGCGCTGCCGACCGACGAGAGCGCCGCGAACCTGGTCGACAGCCTGTTCATCCGCCTGACGCGGCTGGACGCCCAGAGTGGGGAGCCGCGCCCGTGGCTGGCGCGGGAGTGGGCGGTAGACGGCGTGACGGTGACGGTCAAGCTGCGCGACGACATCCCATGGGTGCGCTACAACCCGACGACGCGCCAGGTGGAAGCAGCGAAGGATGCCCAGGGCCAACCTCGCCGCGTCCAGGCGTCGGATGTGGTCTACGCCGTGCGGCGGGCGCTGGACCCGAAGCAAGGCGCGGACAACGCCTTCATCCTGTACGCCATCGACGGGGCCGAGGAGACGCACACTAAGCTCGGCACGCCGGCCGACCGGCTGCGCGTGCGCGCCCTGGACGCCACGACGGTCCAGTTCATCACGCGCTCGCCGGCCACGTACCTGCCGACGCTGATGGCGCTCAGCCTGCTGGCCCCGCTGCCCCAGTGGGCGGTCGAGCAGGGCGGCGACAAGTGGACGGACGCGGCCAATCTGGTGACGAGCGGGCCATACGCGCTAGCGGAGTGGACGCCCGGCAAGCAGGTGACGTTGGTCCGCAGCCCGCTCTATCCCGACCGCGACCGCGTCGCCATCGAGCGGCTGCGCTTCCCGATTGTGTCGGACCCAGGGCAGGCGTATACGCTGTTCGCCAACGGCAACCTGGACAGCGTGGCCGTGCCCGACGGCGAGCGCGAGACGGCGCAGAAGGATACAGGGCGAGGCCGGACACTGACGCAAGCGCCCAACGGCTGCACGACGCTGGTCGGCTTCACGACGGACAAGCTCCCCGTCGACAATCCGGGCGTCCGCCGCGCGCTGGCGCAGGCCATCGACCGCCGCGCCCTGGTGGATCGTCTGGTCAAGAACGGCATCCCGACGACGCACCTGGCGCCGTCGGGTGTGTTCGGCGCGGTCGGCGGCGACGAGGGCAGTCTGCCCTACAATGCGGAGGCGGCCAAGCGCGCGCTGGCCGACGCCGGCTTCCCCGACGGCAAGGGCTTCCCGACGCTGACGTATGCCTACAACACCTGCGACTCGCCGACGTGTCGGGCGAACCAGGCCATCGCCGAGGCGCTTAAGGAGATGTGGGAGAAGACACTGGGCATCCAGGTCAAGCTGGAGAGCCAGGAGTGGCCGGCCTATCTGCAGCGCATCAACCGCCGCACGCCGGTGGACCAGATGCCGCACGCGTGGCGGCTGGCGTGGTGCGAGGACTACCCGGACATGCAGAACTGGCTGTTCGACGCGTTCCACGTCAACGCGCCGGGCAGTTACAGCCGCTCGCGGCCAGGCCGTTTTGATGAGTTGGTGAGCCAGGCGGCGGGGACGGCGGACCCAGGGCAGCGGGCGGCGCTCAGCCGCGACGCCGAGCGCGTCCTGCTGGCCGACGAGGCGCGTGTCGTCCCGCTCTTCCAGAGCGCCACGCCGTGGGCGACGCAGCCGTGGCTGACGCGCCAGTTCCGCGTCTTCGGCGGGCAGGCTTTCGACGAGTGGAAGCTGGACTGGGAGGCCAAGCGGAAGTTCCTGGGCAAGTGAGCCAGTTGACAAAGGACGATTGACACAAGGGTAGGCCGCCGGGCGCTGGGCTACGCTCATGGTGGCTCCCTATCGGGCACGCGGATACACGCGGAAACAAGGATTGACGCGGATCAGACAGATAGATTCTGAATCCGCGTTGATCTATTTTTCCGCGTTCATCCGCGTGTCGCCGTGGGCGTCGGTCGGGGCGCCGCTTGACAAATCAGCCCTTTTCTGGAACAATACGCACACCTGACGCTTCGGGCAGGAGCCGACTGAAGTCGGCGCTACCTATCAGCACGTAACGCCGACTTCAGTCGGCACGGATAGCAATACGCCACGTAAAAGGGGGTGAGGCCATCGAGCGCGACACGGATTCGAGTTCGGATCAACGTTGATCGTTCGCTTCCCACGCATCGGAGGAGAATCCCGCCATGAAGAAACTGTTTCCCATTGTCGTCCTCGCTGCCCTGCTGCTAGTTGTCGCGGCCTGCCAGCAGGCGGCCACGCCAGCCCCAGCGGTTGTTCAGACGGCCGTTCCGGTGGTTCAGACGGTCGTGGTCGAGAAATCGGTCGAGAAAGTCGTCGAGAAGGCCGTGGTGGTGACGGCGACACCGGCTCCCGCCAAGGGCGCGGGCACCGTCATCATCGGTATGAGCCAGGAGCCAGACACACTCCATCCCTACGTCGGCTCGATGGCCGTCTCCCGCCAGGTGCAGTACGCCATCTTCGAGCCGCTCGTCAACACCCTCGACTACGACTTCCAGCCTAACCTCATCGAGTCGCTGCCAAAGCTCGAGAACGGCGGGGCTAAGATCGACGACAAAGGCACGCCGGACACCAAAGACGACGTGATGACCGTCACCTTCAAGCTCAAGCAGGGCATCAAGTGGTGCGATGGTCAGCCCGTCACGTCACGCGACATATTGTTCACCTACAAGATGGCGATGGACCCCAAGTCCGGCATTACGTCGCGCACCATCCTCAACAAGATCGATAAGGTCGACACGCCCGACGATTACACCGTCGTCGTGACCTACAAGCCGGGCGAGACCTACTCACTCTACTTCCAGTACCTGCCGCCCAATGGCTCCGGGCTGTTGCCGGAACACACCCTGAAGGACAAGACTGCTGAGGCTCTGGTCAAGGATGAGGCGGTGGCCCGCAAGCCGCTTGGCTACGGCCCGTACTGCGTCAAGGACTGGGTCGCGGGCGACCGCATCGTGCTGGAAGCCAACAAGAACTACTACAAGCCCGGCTTCCCCAAGATCCCGAACCTGATCTATCGCTTCATCCCCGACACCAACCAGCTGCTGGCGCAGCTCGCCTCGGGCGACATCGACGTGGCGACATCGGACGCGCTGCAGGCGACACAGGCCGCGCTGTACGACAACTTCCAAAAGCAGGGGCTGCTCAAAATCTACGCGGAGCCGTCGGCGACCTGGGAGCACATGGACATGAACCTCCTGGCGCGGACGACCAAGGACTCGACGGACCGCTCGAAGCCGCATCCGGTGCTGAGCGACAAGGTCATGCGTCAGGCCATCGCGACGTGTATCGACCGCAAGGCCATCCTCGATAACCTCTACGCGGGCAAGTCGGTGGTCATGAACTCGTTCATCCCGCCCGCCCACAAGGTGTTCTCGGCGCCTGACTCGGAGCTAAAGATCTACAAGTTCGACGTCGACGCGGCTAACAAGATGCTCGACGACGCGGGCTGGGCCAAGGGCGCCGACGGCATCCGCGCCAAGAATGGCGTGCCCGCCAAGCTCCAGTTGCGCTCGACGTCGGGCAACGTGCTACGCGAGCGCAGCACGCAGCTCATCAAAGCGCAGCTGGCTAAGTGCGGCATCGACATCACCATCGACCTGATCCCCTCGACGGTCTACTTCGGCGCGGATAGCGGTCTGGCTGTCGGCGACTACGACCTGGGCGTCTTCGCCTGGGTGGGCCAGGCCGACCCGGGCGGCAACACGCTCTACGCCTGCGACCAGGTTCCCACGCCGCAGAACAAGTGGGAAGGCCAGAACTACATGGGCTGGTGCAATGAGACGGCCAGCAAGGCGATTGTGGATGCCGTGTCGAAGCTCAAGACCGACGAGCGCAAGGCGGCCTACCTGACAGTCCAGAAGGCGTTCACCGAGGACATGGTGAGCCTGCCGCTGTTCCAGCGCCTCGAGATTCACGGCTCGACGCCTAACATGAAGAACGTCAAGCCGAACGCGACGACGTACGTGACCTGGAACGTCGCGGAGTGGGAGAAGTAGGGTAGCGACGATGGACGATGGACGATAGACCGTATCCTTCTATCGTCCATCGTCCGTTGTCCGTCGTCATCCCCTGGGAGGCCGCATGGCGACCTATCTCGTGCGTCGGTTTCTGCAACTCATCATCGTCGTGCTGCTGGCGACGATTGTCATCTACGCGCTGCTCAACGCCGCGCCGGGCGGGCCGCTGTCGGGGCTGAGGCAGCAGGCGGCAGGCAGTGGGGTGACGGCGGCGGACATCGCCGCCGACATCGCGCGGCTGGAGAAGGACTTCGACCTGGACCTGCCGCTGCACCAGCGCTACCTGCGCTGGCTGATTGGCTGGCCCAAGCTCGAGGGGCGCGAGAACCGGGGCGGCATCGTGTTTGGCGACCTGGGGACGTCGTGGACCGTCGCGCGGGGTCAGTCGGTCGCCAGCCTCATCCAGAGCCGCCTGGGCAATACGTTGCTGCTCATGGCGGCGGCGACGCTGCTATCGCTGCTGGTCGCCATCCCCATTGGTATCTACTCGGCAGTGCGGCAGTACTCTACCTTTGACTACTTAGCAACCTTCTTTGCCTTTTTCGGCGTCGCCATGCCGGTGTTCTGGTTCGGCATGATGATGATTATGGTGTTTGCCTTCTACTTCAAGCAGCAGGGCTGGGTCTACCTGCCGACGGGCAATGCGGTCGCGCTGCGGCCGTATGACGTGCCCATCCTGGGAACAATCACGCCCGAGACGATACTCGACCGCGTCCTGCACCTGATCCTGCCGACCATTGTCCTGGGCTTGCTGTACATGGCGTCGTGGAGCCGCTACACGCGCTCGTCGATGCTCGAAGTCCTGGGCCAGGACTACGTGCGCACGGCGCGGGCGAAGGGGCTGGTCGAGCGGCTGGTCATCGCCAAGCACGCGCTGCGTAACGCCCTCATCCCCCTGGTGACGATTGTGGCGCTCCAGGTGCCGTCGCTGTTTGGCGGCGCTATCCTGACCGAGACGGTGTTCAACTGGCCGGGCATGGGCCGCCTGTACATCTCCGGCCTGAACTCGAGCGACTGGCCGCTGGTGATGTCGCTGCTGTTCATCACGGCGGTGCTGACAGTGTTCGCCAACCTGCTCGCCGACGTGTTGTATACGGTCGTCGACCCCCGCATCCGCTTAACGTGAGGCGTCCATGTCTACGTCGACCTACTTAGGCCGCGCCGAAGAACTACTCACGACCCGTCAGGAAAGCCAACTCGGCATGGTCTGGCGGCGTTTCCGCCGCCACAAGATGGCCGTGCTGGGCCTGATCATCATCGTCAGCCTGATTCTGCTGTCGGCCCTGGCGCCGGTGCTGTCCAGCTTTGATCCGTACGAGCCAACGGCGGACATCGACCAGCCGCCGAGCCGCGAGCACATCCTGGGCACCGACGAGCTAGGGCGCGACCTGCTGACGCGCATCCTGTATGCCGGGCGCATCTCGCTGACGGTGGGCTTCACCGTCACGCTGATGACGACGCTGGTCGGGATGACGGTGGGCGCGGTGTCAGGTTACTTCGGCGGCTGGGTCGATACGCTGGCGATGCGGCTGGTAGACTTCATCCGCACCATCCCCAGCCTGCCGCTGCTGCTGGTGATGTCGAAGATTCTGTCGTCGGGCGGCTTCTTCCTGACCATCCCGTTACCTATCCTGACCTTCTTTGGCTGGATCATGCAGCTCAAGGACCCGCGCGCGGTCCAGCAGGCCATGTTTACCATTATCATCCTGGCCGTGCTGGGCTGGACGGCGGAGGCGCGGCTGATTCGCGGCGTCATCCTGTCGGAGCGCGAGCGGACGTACACCGAGGCGTCGCGGGCGCTGGGCGTGTCAAACTTCAGCATTATCCTGCGCCACATGATTCCTAACTCGCTGGCTCCGCTGATTGTGGCGTCGACGCTGTCGGTGGGCGGGGTCATCATTACCGAGTCGGCGTTGAGCTTCCTGGGCTTCGGTGTCCAGCCGCCCATCCCGACGTGGGGCAACCTGCTGACCAACGCCCAGAACGACATGTGGCTGTACCCCTGGAAGGCGCTGTACCCTGGGTTGTTCATCTTCCTGACGTCACTGTCGTTCAACTTCCTGGGCGATGGCCTGCGCGACGCGCTGGACCCGCGCTTGAAGCTATGAGTGGACAGGGGGCAGCAAGCAGCAGGCGGCAGGCAGCGGGGAGCAGGCGGCGGGCAATCGTCAATCGTCCATGGTCAATCGTCCATGTCCTACTCTGAGCCACTGGCGAAGATTAGCCTGCTGCGCGTCCTGGGCCTGCTCGTCGGGTTTGTCCTGCTGGTGTGGTGGGCGCTGGGCATGACGGCCAACGGCGACCCCTTGTGGTTCTGGTCGCGGTTCGACGCGACCCCCGCCTCGATCACGCTGTACTACCGAGGCCAGACGGTCGAGTTCCGACCGGGAGAGCGCGGCTTCTCCGACCTCACCGCCGCCTTTAACACGGCGTTTAGCGCGCGACGCAGCTGGAGTACCCTCGGCGTCTCCCCCGAGTCGGCGGACGAGTACCGCCGCCAGGAGGTGGCGCTGGCCTTCCACTACCCCCAGCCCGTGCCCATCCACTCGCCCTATCGCTTTGGTCCGCAGCGCGGCCTGTTCCTCCCCCTCACGGGCCGCCACGCGGAAGTCCACCCGGTCTGGGGCCTCGACGGCGACACGGTCGTGCCGGGGGCGATGCAGCTAGGTAGTGTAGAGGACCTGAAGCGGGTGCTAGCCGACTTGGGGTATGGGATGTGAGGAAGGCGGAGAGCAGCAGGCAGCAGGCAGCAGGCAGCAGGCGGCAAGCCGGAGAACGCTGTGCACAAAGGAACTTCAGCATGGAGGGGGAGGAATGCAGGGACACCGAGGGTTGCGGGTCTATCAACTCGCGTACAAGCTGGCAATGGATATATTCCAAATCTCAAAAGGACTCCCGCGTGAGGAACGCTACGCATTGACGGACCAAATCCGGCGGTCATCACGAAGTGTGGCAGCGAACATCGTCGAAGGATATCGAAAGCGACAGTATCTTAACGTATTGGTGAGCAAACTGGCCGACGCGGATGGCGAAGCGGGCGAGACACAAGTCTGGCTAGATTTTGCCCGGGATTGCGGGTACGTCTCTGTCGAGGCGCACGATGAACTTGTGGCTGGCTACCAGGAAGTAGGACAGATGCTCGGCAGCATGATGTCCGCGCCTGACAAGTTCGCCATCCACTATTCAGAACGAGATGGCAGGAAATAGCCGTCGACTCTGCTTGCTACTTGCCGCCTACCGCCTGCCGCTTACCGCTTGCTGCCTGCTGCCTGCCGCGTGCGGCCTGCTTTCGGAGGAGCCGTGGAAAACGCCGACAACATCCTCGAAATCAAGAACCTGAAGACGTATTTCTACACCGATGACGGGGTGGTGCATGCCGTCGATGGCGTGGACCTGGTGGTGCGGCGGGGCGAGACCCTGGGCGTGGTCGGCGAGAGCGGCTGCGGCAAGAGCGTGACGTTTATGTCGGTGCTGCGGCTGGTGGGAATGCCGGGACGCATCGTCGAGGGCGAAGTGCGGTTCAACGGGGAGAGCCTGCTGGACCTGCCTGAGAGCGAGATGGTGCAGATGCGCGGCAACAAGATCGCCATGATTTTCCAGCAGCCTATCAGCTCGCTCAACCCGGTGTTCAAGGTCGGCGACCAGGTGGCCGAGGTGTTCGAGATTCACCAGGGTCTCAACCGCGACGAGGCGCGCAAGCGGGCGGTCGAGATGCTGGCCCAGGTGGGTATCCCGGATCCAGGCCGACGGGCGGAAGCCTTCCCCCATGAGATGTCGGGCGGCATGGCGCAGCGCGTGATGATTGCCATGGGGCTGGCGATGACACCGGAACTGCTCATCGCCGACGAGCCAACGACGGCACTGGACGTGACGATCCAGGCCCAGATTCTTGACCTAATGCGCGCCCTCAAAGAGCGCATCGGCATGTCCATTGTGTTTATCACCCACGACCTGGGGGTGGTGGCGGAGATGGCCGATCACGTGGCTGTGATGTACGCCGGACAGGTGGTCGAGTACACCGACGTCAAGACGCTGTTCGCCGAGCCGAAGATGCCCTACACCCAGGGGCTGCTCGGCTCGATTCCGGTGCTGGGTGAGATCAAGGACGAACTCGACTCGATTCCCGGTACCGTTCCGAATCTGGTTGACCCGCCCGACGCCTGCCGCTTCGCGCCGCGCTGTCGGGCGCGCGTCGAGCACGGGCTAAAGATCTGCGAGCAGGCGGAGCCGCAACTGCTGCCCGTGGGCAGCACACGCCACACGGTGCGCTGCTGGCTGTACCACGACTACTCGCCAGCCGACTACGTCGCGCCGTACAGCACGGGGATCGCGGCGGCCCCGCGGGAGGCGGCGGTGGCGGAAGCGCCGCGGGGACGACGGTAGGGGTGACACTGTAGCGCCGCCCTGTAGCGCCGACTTCCAGTCGGCGCTACAGGGTGACGAGGGTGAATAAGGAAGAGCGCATGGACACAGCGCCTATGACCCAGACGGCGCCGACAACGACGCCGCGTGACCTGGTGGTGGTCAGGAACCTCAAGAAATACTTCCCGGTGCGCGGCGGGCTGATGAAGCGCGTCGTCGGCCAGGTCAAGGCCGTCGACGACGTGTCGTTCACCATCCGCGAGGGGGAGACGTTCGGGCTGGTGGGGGAGAGCGGCTGTGGCAAGACGACGGCCGGCCGCACCATCCTGCGCCTGGTGCCGCCGACAGACGGCGAGGTGATCTTCGACGGCAAGAACGTCTTCCGCCTCAGCGGCCGCGACATGAAGCGCCTGCGCCGCGATATGCAGATCATCTTCCAGGACCCGTACTCGTCCCTAGACCCACGCATGCTCATCGGCGACAGCATCGCCGAGGGAATGCGGGCGCACGGGCTGGGGACGAGCAAGGAGCGCGAGCAGACGGTGCTGCGCGTGCTGCGCGACGTGGGGCTGCACCCGGAGCACGCCCGCCGCTACCCTCACGAGTTCTCGGGCGGCCAGCGCCAGCGCATCGGCATTGCGCGCGCCCTGGCGCTGCGGCCCAAATTCATCGTGTGCGACGAGCCGGTGTCGGCGTTGGATGTGTCCATCCAGTCGCAGGTGCTCAACATCCTGCGCTCGCTGCAGCGGCAGTATGGCCTGACGTATCTGTTCGTGGCGCACAACCTGAGCGTCGTCGAACACATTAGCGACCGCGTGGGCGTCATGTACCTGGGCAAGATGATGGAGCTGTCCGACCGCAACGAGCTGTATCAGACGCCGTTGCACCCGTACACGAAGGCGCTCATGTCGGCCATCCCTATCCCCAACCCAACGATCCGCCGCGAGCGCGTCATCCTCAAGGGCGACGTGCCCAGCCCCCTCAAGCCGCCGTCGGGGTGCGTCTTCCATACGCGCTGCCCCGTCGCCCAGAAGGGGCTGTGTGACGTCCAGATGCCCGCCTTGCGCAACGTGGGCAAGACGCGGGAGCACTGGGTGGCGTGTCACCTGGTGGAAGACAAGGCCGGGAACTGAGGCTGGATGGACAGCGTAGAGATTCGCGACGAGGCGGTGGATGTCGAACAGGTGATGGCCGAGATTCGCGCCAACGTCGCGCGGCGGCGCGCCGAGGGCGCGTACGGCGAAGACCTGGTGGCCGTGACACGCGACGTGTTCGCGGCTGAGGGCCTGCGCCCGGCGCAGGCCATTCGGATGGATGACCCGGCGCGCCTGGCGTCGGCGGCCCCGCACGAGACCAGCCCGGCCGTCCAGGCCCTCACGACGCAGTGGATGGTTCGGGAGCAGCCGTTTGTCTCCCACGCAGCCTTGCTGGGGCCGCTCATCGTGCGGGTGCGCGAGGCGTGGAACTGGATGTCCACCAAGTGGTACGTCCGACCGCTGCTCCAGCAGATTACCCAGTTCCACCTGTCGGTGGTGCGGGCGTTCCAGGACCTGGACGGCGAGCAGCAGCGGCTGGCCGAGCAGGTCCAGCGACTGGAGAACCTGTGCCAGCGGCAGGCGGCGGACATCGAGGCGCTGCGGCGGGAAGTAGCGCGCCTGAACACGCTGGCCTCGCTCCCCGACGACGACTCGCCCCTATGACCGTTGTCCACCAGCTAGGCTCGGAGCTGGGCTACGGCGACGCCGTCACCAACGATATGCTTGCCATCGACGCGCGGCTCAAGGCGTGGGGCCTCGAGTCGCATGTCTATGGGGCCGTCGTGGAGCCGCGCCTGCAGGGGCTGGCCCAGCCCGACACGGCCTACCTGCCCTTTCTCGACTGCCCTGACCACCTGCTCATCTACCACTACTCGGC
>CAZLBQ010000209.1:0-10330 GCA_964557745.1 uncultured Anaerolineales bacterium | reverse complement strand
GGTCCCGGAGCTAGATGGCTCAGGCCAGGGGTTTGCGGACGGCGTGTTCTTCATCAACCTGGCGCCGATCATCGATCCGTCGCTGGTGGCCTACACCATCGCCCAGACGCTGGGCGTGCGTGAGCAGGCCAGTCGGCCCGTCCTCGCGACTCTCAAGGACTTTCTGGCGCACAAGCGCGCCCTGCTGTTGCTCGACAACTTCGAGCAGGTTGGGGAGGCGGCGCCTGTGGTGGCCGAGGCGCTGGCCGCGGCGCCGGGTGTGAAAGTCCTCGTCACGAGCCGCGCGCCCCTCCGTGTGCGCGGGGAGCGGGAGGTCGCGGTGCCGCCGCTCGCCTTGCCCAACCTCCAATCTTTGCCGACCAGCCCCACTCTCGTCCAGACCCTGGCGGAATATGAAGCCGTGCGATTGTTTGTCGAACGCGCGGCAGCGGTCAAAGCAGACTTTGCGCTGACCAGCGAGAACGCCCGGCCGGTGGCCGAGATCTGCCAGCGTCTGGACGGTCTGCCGCTGGCGATTGAGCTGGCCGCGGCGCGCAGCCGCCTGTTGCCGCCCCAGGCGCTCCTAGCGCGGCTGGTCGGGGCGGGGGGGCATACCCCGCTCCGTCTGCTGACGGGGGGCGCGGTCGACGTGCCCGTGCGCCAGCAAACCCTCCGCAACACCATCGCCTGGAGCTACGACTTGTTGGATGAGGCCGAGAAGACGCTGTTTCGTCGGCTGGCGGTGTTTGTCGGTGGGTGTACACTGGACGCTGCGGAAGCGGTCTGTGGAGAGGGCGAAGGCCCAGAGGCCAGCTTTGGTCCTTCGTCTTTCGTCCTTCGTCACATGGACGTTCTCGACCGGCTGGGCTCGCTGGTAGACAAGAGCCTGGTCCGCGTGGTGGAGACCGGCGGTGAAGCCCGCTATACCATGCTGGAAACCATCCGCGAGTACGCGCTTGAGCGGTTGACAGAGAGCGGGGAAGAGGCTCTTATCCAACGGCGGCATGCGGACTTCTTTGTGGCCGTCGCTGAAGGCGCCGAGCCAAACCTGAAGAGCGGGGAGCAGGCAGTCTGGCTACACAGACTAGAGCCTGATCACGACAACTTCCAGACGGCGCTTCGCTGGGCGCAGGCGCACAAGGCATACGAGGTCGAAGCGCGTCTCGCCTGCGCGCTCAAGATGTTCTGGGTCAAACGTGGTTATGAGAGCGAAGCCAGGGGATGGCTGTCCAGCCTTCTGACCGAGGATGTGCAGACCGTTTTGACGATGAGGTTGCGGGCCAATACGTTGTTTCATACCGGAGACATGGTCTACCGTCAAGGCGACTACATCGCTGCGTGCGCCTTACTTGAGGCAAGCATCGACATATGGGAACGGGTAGGCGACAAGCACGCGCTGGCCGAGGCGCTGGTGATGTCGGGATATGCGAGGCTGCGCAGCGGCGATCAGGTGGGCGCCGCTCAAGTAGCCGCCAGGGCCGCCGTGCTGTGCCGCGAGCTTGGCGACGAGTGGGAACTCGCCCGAGCCTTGAACTGCCAGGGTCTGTCACTGCTTGAGCAGGGCCGCGTCTTGTTAGCGCGCGAGGTACTCACCCAATCCTATGCGCTGTGGAATAGGGTGGGAGACACGTGGGGCATCGGTCTCGCTCTTCGGTCGTTAGGGGTACTGGCGCTGGTTGAAGGTCACTATGATGAGGCGCGAACCAGGATGGAGCAGGGCCTAGTGAGGCTACAAGAGGTGGGTGACAAATGGCTTATCGGGCGCTCTCTCCATCTTCTAGGTGTCCTCAGCCGTCTTCAAGACTCGCAGGTTGAGGCGGCGTCGTTTTTCCGTGAGAGCCTCCGGCTGCACTGGGAACTGGGGCAGAAGAGCAGTATCGTCGAAGCGCTAGAGGGATTGGCTGGTGTTAGCAGCGCAGGGGATCAATTGACGCGCGCTGCCACCCTGTTCGGTGCTGCCGAGGCCATCTGTCAAACGTATCGCGCAATACCTTACCGAGTCGATTACAAATATTATGAAGGGGATGTTGACGCCATTCGAAACGGACTGAGCGAGGATGCTTTCGTTGCGGCATGGGGCCAAGGCCACGCTATGACACTAGAGCAGGCGGTAGTGTACGCGCTGGAGGCCGAGTAGGCGGAGAATGATGCGCTACGCGTATCTGCGTGCATGGCTGACGAGCGCATCGCCCACCGCCGTGTACGCCGACCCTCCCGTCCATTCTGCCCCTCGGTGTTCTCTCCTCGCGCGCTTTGACTTCCGCGCCCCGTCCCCTATAATCGTAGGCGCATAGGGAGACCCCGTCCCACCCTTCCCACCCTCTTCCTATGCCTTCCTGTCCCTTCCCATCCTTGCCACATTCCCGACCGAGGTACGACGATGCCTGACCTGGCCCTCGAAGCCCGCCACATCACCAAGCGTTTCCCCGGCGTCCTCGCCAACGACGACGTCTCCTTCGACCTCCGCAAGGGCGAGATCCACGCCCTGCTGGGCGAGAACGGCGCGGGCAAGAGTACCCTGATGAACATCTTCTACGGGCTGTACCATCCCGACGAGGGCGAGATTCGCGTCAACGGGCAGCCGGTCCGCCTTGCCAGCCCCCACGACGCCATCGACCAGGGCATCGGCATGGTCCACCAGCACTTCATGCTCATCCCGCCCCTGACCGTGACCGAGAACATCATCCTGGGCCTGGAAGGCAAGCCCCGCCGCTGGCCGTTCCTGGGCCGCCTGGCCCCCATCGACACGCGGCGCGCCGCCCGCGAGGTGCGGGCGCTGTCCGAGCAGTACGGCCTCGAGGTCGATCCCGACGCCCTCATCAGCAACCTACCTGTGGGCGCGCAGCAGCGCGTCGAGATCGTCAAGGTGCTGTATCGCGGCGCGGAGTTGCTCATCCTTGACGAGCCGACCGCCGTCCTGACGCCCCAGGAGGCCGATGACCTGTTCGTCATCATGCGCTCGCTGGCGGCGCAGGGCAAATCCATCATCTTCATCACCCACAAGCTGCGCGAGGTGCTGGCCGTCGCCGACCGCATCTCGGTCATGCGGCGCGGGCGGATGATTGGGACGGTGACGCCCCAGGAGGCGACGCGCGAGAGCCTGGCGTCGATGATGGTCGGGCGCGACGTCGTGCTGACGGTGCCGAAGGGGCCGGCGCGGCCGGGCGAGGTCGTGCTCCAGGTGGAGGGGCTGAAGGTGAAGGACGAGCGCGGCGTGATGGCCGTCAACGGCGCGTCGCTGCGCGTGCGGGCGGGAGAAATCCTGGGCGTGGCGGGCGTGCAGGGTAACGGGCAGACCGAACTAGTCGAGGCGCTGACGGGGCTGCGCCGCGCCGAGGGCGGCAAGATCATGCTCCTCGGCGACGACGTCACCAACGCCGCGCCGCGCGTCATCATCGAGGAAGGCACGTCGCACATTCCGGAGGACCGCCACAAGCACGGCGTCGTGCTAGGCTACTCGGTAGCCGACAACTTAGTGCTAGCGAACTACTACGTCCCACCCTTCGCCCACGGTATCTCGACCGACGAGAAGGCGGTGGTGGAGAACGCCGAGCGGGTGGTCAAGGAGTTCGACGTGCGGACGCCGAGCATCTACACCACCGTGGGCAGCCTGTCGGGCGGCAACCAGCAGAAGGTCGTCGTGGCCCGCGAGTTCTCGCGGCCCATCAAGCTCCTCATCGCCGCGCAGCCGACGCGCGGCATCGACGTCGGCTCGATTGAGTTCATCCACCGCCGCATCGTCGAAGCCCGCGACCAGGGCGCGGCCGTCCTGCTCGTGTCCGCCGAGCTAGACGAGATCATGGCCCTCTCGGACCGCATTGCCGTCATGTTCCACGGCGAGATCATCGCCGAGTTGCCCGCCGCCGAGGCCACCCGCGAGCAGTTGGGCGCGCTCATGGCGGGCGCGGGCGAGCCGGCCGCCGCCTGACGCGACGGCTAGGCCAGATTATCGATGGTCACCGGCGCGACGGTGTCGGGCAGCTCGAAGCCGAATACACGGCTGTAGAAGTATAGCTCGGCCTCCAGGACGCGCTGGATGTTCTCGGCGCGGCGGAAGCCGTGCTGCTCCCCCTCGAACGCTAGATAGGCTACCGGCAGCCCCTTGCGCCGCAGCGCCTCGACCATCATCTCGGCCTGCGCGGGGGGCACCACCTTATCCTCTAGCCCCTGGAAAAAGATCATCGGACACGCCAGGCGGTCCACAAAGTGGATGGGCGAGCGGGCCACGTACAGGTCGCGCCGCTCGGGGTACGGCCCAATCATCGAGGCGTTGTAGCGCGACTCGAACTTGTGGGTGTCGTGCTCCAGCGCCTCCAGGTCGGAGATGCCGTAGTGACTGGCCCCCGCCTTGAACACGTCGCGGAAGGTCAGGGCGCATAGGGTGGTATACCCCCCGGCGCTCCCGCCGCGAATAATCAGCCGCTCCCCATCGACCAGCCCCTGACGGGCCAGGTACAGCGCTCCGTTCACACAGTCGTCCACATCCACCACGCCCCACTGCCCGTTGAGCCGCTCACGATAGGCGCGGCCACAGCCCGTGCTGCCGCCGTAGTTGTCGTCCAGCAGCGCGAAGCCGCGGCTCGTCCAGAACTGCTTGTCGAGGGCGAGCGTCATCGCCGTCTGCCCGGTCGGCCCGCCGTGGCTCAGGACGATGAGCGGCGGGCGCTCGTCGGCCGGGCCGACGAAGTCGCGGTTGGTCGGCGGGTAGTAGAAGCCGTGGGCCGTCAGCCCGTGCTGGGTCGGGAACTCGACTGCCTGGGGGATGGAAAGATAGCCCAGGTCCACCGGCGCCTGCGCCGTCTCGCGCAGCGTCTCAACGCGGCCCGTCTGGGCGTCCCACGCGGCGATGACCGGGAGTGAGGTGGGCGACCCGGCGGCGAAGACAGCGCGGCCCGCTGCGCTGCGCACCGAAGTGATGTCGGTGTACGGCGTCTCGATGGGCGTGAATCTCCCGCTGGCCGTGTCCAGGAGCGCGAGGCGCCAGATGCCCCGCTCGGCATACGCGCACGCCAGGCGTGTCTCGTCCAGGAAGGCGTACGTCGACTGGCCCAGGCTCCAGAGGGGCAGGCCGAACTCGGCGGCCATCGGGTGCAGCGCCTCGACCTGGCCGTCGCGCCAGCGGTAGAGGTTCCACCACCCACTGCGGTCCGAGACAAAGTGTAGCGCGCCTCCCGGCGACCACTGGGGCTGGAAGATCGCCTCGCCCGGGCCGCCGACGATGGGCTGGGGTTCGCTCAGCCTGCCGTCCGCGCCGACCTCGGCCAGCCAGAGGGTCGCGCCGTCCCAGGGCATGGCCGGGTGGTCCCACGTCAGCCACACCAATTGAGTCCCGTCGGGACTGAGGCGCGGCGCAGCGTAGAAGTCGAGGCCGCTGGCGAGCGCCTCGCCGCCGGCCTCGTCGCCGTCCAGAGCCACCGCCACCAGCGTGTTCAGCGGCTCGCCGCCCGCGCGGTGGTCCTCGCGGACGCAGATCAGGCGGCGTCGGCGCGTGTCCACCACGCCGTCGGCGTAGCGCAGTGCGGCATCCGGGGTCACGGGACGCGGCGGCTGGCCCGGCGGCTGGACGTACAGGCGCTGGTCGGCGAAGTTGGAGAAGATGACCGTCCCCTGGCTGACGGTGAAGGCGCCGCCGCCATACTCGTGGACCGTCGTCCGCACGTTGAAGTCGGGCGGCGTAATCTCGGTAAGCGCGCCGTCCGCCCCGCGCCGCATCACGATATTGCGGCCCCGCTCCTGCGGGCGCGGCTCGACCCAGTACACATCAGAGCCGTCTACCTGAATCTGATAGTTGCTCAACCGGGCCGCCCCTGTCGACGCTACCGCCGGTGTGATGGGCGACCGCCACGCCCCATATCGCGCCTCCGTCATACTCCCTCCGAAGAGTCTGGACAGAATTTACAGAATGAACAGAATTAGGGCAATTTTGTTCATTCTGTAAATTGTGTCTAAATATCTGGGCTTTAGCCGAAGGTGGGTGTGGTCCAGGTCTGGACGAGGAACCAGGCGAGACTGGCCTGGTTGAGCGCCAGTTCGAGGCGGTCGCTGTTGGGGAGCATGACCAGGACGTGCCGGTAGGGTATGCCGTCGTGCTCCTGCGCCCACTGGCGGCCAATGTCGGCGATGGGCGTCATGCGCCCCTGCCACAACAGGGCGATGGGCGAGACGCTCCCGTCGCTCTCCAGCCGCGCCTCGACGCGAATGGGCTGGCCGGGTCCAGGTTGGGCCGGCTGCGACGACACGGGCGACGGGTTATGGCTCATTTGAGTTCTCCTCGCAGGTAGCGCCGCACCAGGTCCAGCGCCGCCTCCGCCGATTGCGCCTTAACGGCGTCGCGGTCGCCCGCCCAGACGTGGCGCTCGCACCACTCGCCGCCCGGCGCGACGAGGGCAATGTAGGTCAGGCCGACGGGCTTGTCCTCGCTGCCGCCACCCGGTCCGGCGATGCCGGTCACGGCTACGGTCAGGCTCGACCGAAACACGGTTCGCCCCCCGCGCGCCATGTGGCGCGCCGTCGGCTCGCTGACGGCCCCGTAGGCCATCAGGATGGTCGGGGGGACGCCGAGCAGCCGCTCCTTCGCCTCATTCGAGTAGGAGACGACGCCGCCCAGGAAGTAGGCCGACGAGCCGGCGACGTTGGTGAGACGGTGGGCGATGAGGCCGCCGGTACACGACTCAGCCGTCGCCAACGTCAGCCCCTGGGCCTTGAGCAACTCACCGACTTCCTGTTCGAGCATCGTCACGTGCTCCTCAATTTGGCAGGTCCAGCAGCCACAGGTTGCGGTCGCGCGCCTCGACGTACACCACGCGCTTGCCGTCGGGCGATAAGGCCCAATCGCCAAAGCTGATCTTGAAGGGCGTCGTCTGGGGGTCGGTCAGGGCGCGCATCTGGCCTGTCTCGACGTCGTACTCGAAGAAGGTGTGGCTGTCGGCCGCCTCGACTTGGGGCGTATATAGAATCTTCGTCGCGCTGCGCCAACTCAGCGGGCCAAAGAAGGGCAGCTTGCGCTTCTCTGAGCCGTCGGTTCGGATGAGCCAGATGCCGTTCTGGTCCTCGTCGTCGCCCAGGATGATGGTGTAGACCAGCCACTTGCCGTCGGGGGAGAGCTGGCCGCGATTGATGCGCTCGCCGCGCACCATCTCCTTCACCGACCCATCGGCCAGGTCGAGGACGCTCAAGATAAGCTCCTGCGTGTCGGGACCGGGCCGGCCCGACAGCAACAGGCGTTTGCTGTCGGGGAACCAACTCGCGCCGGCGCGGCTGCTGAGCAGGTTGGCGATGACGCGCGGGTTGCTGCCGTCGATGTTCGCCAGCCACAGCCGGGTATGCCGCTGCTCGAACGGTCCCGTCGCCTCGGCCGTCACCGACCACGTCACCATGGTGCGGTCGGGGGACAGGTTGACCTGGCAGCCGGTGGGCTGCTGCGTCCCACAGCGCCCGGTGTTGATGCGGAAGACCTTACCGTCCTCGACGCGCTCGACGGTGGCGAAGCCGTCGCCGCGCGTCGTGATGTACTTGAAGTCGCCCGTGTACTGGGCGATGCGGCTCTGGAACAGTTCCGGCTGGGCATTGGGGCGGGTGACGTCGATGGCGTAGTAGCCCGTCGGCGCGTCGGGCGCGGGCTTGTCCAGGTAGATGACCTTGCTGCTATCCGCCGACCACGAGGGCGCGGAGCAGCACTCGCCGTCGGTGAGGCGGCGTGTCTGGGGCGCGGGCGTCGGCGAGGGGCTGGGCGTGGGTGTGCGCGTCGCCGTGGCAGCTGGCGTATTCGTCGGGCGCGGTGTACTGGTAGGCGCGGGCGTGCTCGTCTCACTCGCCGCTCGCCCCGGCGCGGTCTTGGGCTGCTCCGGCGCAGGCGGCGCCGCCACGCCGCCACTTGGCTTCTCCGCCACCGCTGGCGGCGGCCCCGCCGCCGGGGCCGGTGGAGTGGTCTGGCAGGCCGCCAGGCAAAGGAGGGGAATCAGCGCTAGGAAGAGGAAACGACGCACGTCACGACTCCATCTTGATACATCGGTCAGAACCATTCCGCAATTATAGGCGACTTCGGGGCGGGCGCGAAACCACAGACTTGGCGCTCGGTGTCCCGGCGGAGTACAATTCTCGCGTTTGGCTAGCTTGCGAGGCATTGCTTATGAAGAAACAGTGGCTGTTGCTGGGGGGGATTGTGCTGGTGGGCGTGTTCCTGCGCGTCTACCGGCTCGATAGTCTGCCCCCCGGCCCCAGCTTCGACGCCGCCTTCTACGGCCTCGACGCGCTCGGCATCCTCCAGGGCGAGCGCCCCATCTTCGTCCCGACCAACAGCGGCCGCGAGGCGCTCTTCAGTTACCTGGTCGCCGGGTTCTACCGCTTTCTCGGCCCCGGCGCCCTCGGCATCTACGCCGCGTCGGCCCTCATCGGCGTCCTGACCATCCCGGCCGTCTATTTCGCGGCGCGGGAACTCTTCGCCGAGGCAGACGGCCTGCTGCGGCGGTGGGCGCCGCCCCTGGCGGCCCTCCTGCTCGCCATCTCCTACTGGCACCTCCACCTCAGCCGCTCGGGCCTGCGCGTGGTCCTGACGCCGCTGTTCGCCGCGCTCGTCGTTGGTCTGTTGTGGCGCGGCCTGCGGACGGGCAGTCGCTGGGCGTTGGTCGCCTGCGGCCTGGCGCTCGGCCTGGCCGCCTACACCTACCAGGCGTCGCGGCTGCTGCCCGTCCTCGTCGTCCTGGCCTGCGTTGGTTTCGCGCGCTGGGAGCGCAAGCCGTTCGCCTGGCGGGGGCTGCTGGTGGTCGGCGGACTGGCCGCCCTCCTCGCGCTCCCCCTCGGCGTGTACGCCGTCCGCCACCCCCACGAGTTCAACGCCCGCGTCGAGGACGCTCTCGTCCTGAACAACCCGCAGGCGCCCAGTGGCCAGACCGAGGGTCTGCAGAACCAGGTCGTCGAGGCGCTGGTCATGTTCAGCCTGCGCGGCGACGAGTCGCCCATCGCCAACCTGCCCTATCGCCCGGCCCTCGATTGGTTCGTCTCGGCGGCGTTCTACCTGGGTATCGCCATTAGCCTGGTGCGCTGGCGGCGGCTGCCCTACCCCTTTCTGCTGGCCTGGCTGGCCGTCATGCTCGTCCCGGCCACGGTGGCGGGACTGGGAGTGGCCGAGAAGCGCGCCAGCGGCGACTTGCCCGCCGTGATGATGCTCGCCGCCGTGGGGCTGCTCGTCCCCCTGGACACCGTAAGGCGCTGGGCGGCGCAGCGTTCGGGCGCGACGGCGCGCTATGGGCCGCCCGCCCTGGTCGGCGCGCTGGCCGTGGGCCTGCTCTTCTCGGCGGCGGCGACCTACCGCGACTACTTCATTCGTTGGGGCGGGGACCCCGACCTGTTCACCCACTTCGAGGCGGGTCAGGCGGCGATGGGGGCCTACATCGCCACGCTGCCCGCCAACGAAGAGGTTCTCATCTCCCCCGTCCCCGCCGACCACGTCGGCCTGCGCCTGGAGTCGAACCTGCGCGAGGGGGTGCGGAGCTACAACGGGCGCGTCTGCCTGATTGTGCCCGCACAGGCCGAGCAGGAGACGACGTATCTCATCGTCCCCCACGACGACAAGTACAGCCTGAATGACCTGCGGGAGGTCTTCCCCCAGGGCCAGGTCGTCCACGAGGGGCCGCTCCACTTTCAGCAGCCGTACTTCCTCGCCTTCCGCGTCCCGCCCGCCGCCACGGCCCAGGTCCAGCCGGACCACACCCTCCAGGCGGACTGGAACGGCGCGCTCAGGCTATTAGGCTATGACCTCAAGGACACGATGCTCAAGGCGGATGACAAAATCTCGCTCACCCTGTACTATCAGGGCCTGAGCGAGATGGACCGGGACTATACCGTTTTCCTGCACCTGGTCGGCCCGCCGGACCCCGCGACGGGCAGCCCGGTCTGGGCGCAGCTCGACAGCCAGCCCTGTCAGCAGGCCGCGCCGACCTCGACCTGGCCGCCGGGCGACATTGTCAAAGACAGCTTTCGCCTCCCTCTCCCCAAGACCATCCCGCCGGGCGACTACAGCCTCGAACTGGGCTTCTACGACGTGCGTACCCTGGCCCGTCTGCCCCTGGTCGACGCCGGCGGCCATCCCCTTGACGACAAGCTCACCCTAAGCCAGATCCGGGTCCAACCCTAGAGGACGATAGACGATGGACGATGGACGATGGAGAACTTACCATCGTCTATCGTCCGTCGTCCGTCGTCGGTGGTCAGGGCGCTCGGCCCTGTGCGACGAGCAGAATGAGCGCCAGGGCGATGACGCCCGCGCATAGCAGGTTCTGCTCGAAGCGCGTGTCGCCATCCTGGCGCATCTGGAGCAGCGTCTTGCCAAACAACAGGCGGCTGAGCGCCTCGG
>CAZLBQ010000208.1:0-10344 GCA_964557745.1 uncultured Anaerolineales bacterium | reverse complement strand
TCTCGGCTTCGCCCTACTACGCGGGCAAACTCGGCACGCGCGAGCGGATGATCGCTACCCGCGCCGCCGACAACGTCGCCATCGTCGCCTACTGCAACCTGGTCGGCGGGCAGGACGAGCTCCTCTTCGATGGGTCGAGCCTGGTCTTCAGCGCGGGCGGCGAGCTGCTGGCGCGGGGCAAAGCCTTTGAGGAAGACTTCGTCGTGGTGGACCTGGACGTCGAGGACGTCTTCCGTCGTCGCCTCAAAGACCCGCGCCGCCGCAAGGAGAAGCTCACCCGCTCGGAGGGCCTGGTCGAGGAGGTTAGCCTGGCCGACGCTGCGGAGCCTGGCCCTCAGCCCTCAGCCCTCAGCCCTCAGCCCTCGCCGATAGCTGCGCCGCTGGACGAGGAGACTGAGATCTATACGGCCCTTGTTCTCGGCACGCGCGACTACGTCCGCAAGAACGGCTTCCAGCGCGTCTATATCGGGCTGTCGGGTGGTATCGACTCGGCGCTCAGCGCGGCCATCGCCGTCGACGCGATTGGCAAGGAGGCGGTGACCGGCGTCGCCATGCCGTCGCGCTACTCGTCCAGCCACAGCCTCGAGGACGCCCGCCGACTGGCCGAGAACCTGGGTATCGAGATGCTCCAGGTGTCCATCGACGAGACGTTCCAGGCGTACCTCAACATGCTGGCCCCGGCCTGGCCCGGCATGGAGCCGAACGTCGCCGAGGAGAACATCCAGGCTCGCATTCGCGGCAACATCCTCATGGCCCTGTCCAATAAGTACGGCGGGCTGGTGCTGACGACGGGCAACAAGAGCGAGGTGTCCGTCGGCTACAGCACCCTCTACGGCGACATGGCGGGCGGCTTCACGCCCATCAAGGACATCTACAAGATGATGGTCTACGCCCTGGCGCGCTACCGCAACCGCGTCGCCGGGCAGCCCGTCATCCCGGAGCGCACGCTGACCAAGGCGCCCTCGGCCGAGTTGCGCCCCAACCAGACCGACCAGGACTCGCTGCCGCCCTACGAGACCCTCGATCCCATCCTGGAAGCGTACGTCGAGAACGACCTGTCGGTGGACCAGATTGTCGCCCTGGGCTTCGACCGCGCGACGGTCCAGCGCGTCATCCGCCTGGTGAACATCAACGAGTACAAGCGCCGCCAGGCCCCGCCGGGCATCAAGATCACGGCGCGCGCCTTTGGCAAGGACCGCCGCCTGCCCATCACCAACCACTTCCGCGGCTACTCGACCAACGGTCGGCCGCAGCCCGCGCCGCAGCCGGTCACACCACCGGCGACGACGATGTGATGGCAGACGATGGACGATGGACCAATGACCGCCGACCGCGCGACGACGGACGATGGACGAGGGACGATGGGCGAGGCTGAATCATCGTCCCTCGTCGGTGGTCCATCGTCGGTCTCTCGTCAACTCGACGCCCTGCGCGAGATTGGCAAGGCCATCAACTCGGCGTGGGGGCTAGAGAGCACGCTTGACCTCATCGCGCGCCGCACAGCGCAACTGATGGGCGTCGACTCGTGCTCCATCTACCTGCTGGACGGCGAGCGCCTGGTCCTCCAGGCCTCCACGGGGCTGGACCAGGCGGCGCTGGGACGCGGCTCGCTGCGCGTCGGCGAGGGGTTGACAGGCTGGGCCGTCGAGCACAACCAGACGGTCGCGGAGCCAGACGCGGCCAGCGACCCCCGCTTCCACTACGTACCCTGGACGCGCGAGGAGCGCTTCCAGTCCCTCATGGCGCTGCCCCTGGTCAACCAGGGCCACGTCGTCGGGGCCATCAACGTCCAGACCCACGCCCGCCATGAGTGGCGTCCCGAGCAGGTCGAACTGCTGGCGCTGATTGGCGACCTGGCGGCGGGCGCGCTGGAGAAGGCCATCCTCACCGAGCGGCTGCAGCGCCGTGTCGCCGAGATGACGGCGGTCCAGGAGGTCAGCCAGACCGTCACCTCGTCGCTCTACCTGGAGGACATGCTGGGCCTGATTGTGGAGATGACGGCCAAGACAGTGAACGTCCACTGGGCGTCGCTCGTCCTGTTCGACCGACCCGACGGTGAACTCGTCATCTACGCCACGCCGGGCCGCCGCGCCGAGTACAGCCACCGCCCCCATCGCCGTGTGGGCGAGGGCATCGCGGGCATTGTGGCCCAGACGCGCAAGGCGATCACCGTGCCTGACGTGCGCCAGGACCCGCGCTTCCGCGACCCGCAGCGCGCCCAGGCCGAGGGCTTGTGCGCGCTGCTAGCCGTGCCGCTGGTGGTGCGCGACCGTGTCATTGGCGTGCTGCGCTGCTACACCACCACCCCGCACACCTTCAGCGAGGCTGAGGTCAACCTGCTCTCGACGCTGGCGAACCAGACGGCGCTGGCGATTGAGAACGCCCAGCTCTCGGTCCAGGCCGCCGTCGTCCAGGAGATGCACCACCGCGTCAAGAACAACCTCCAGACCGTCGCCATGCTGCTCCGCCTGCAGATGAGCGACCCCAAGTCGGCGGCGGCGCGGACGGCGTTGCAGGAGAGCGTCAACCGCATCTTGAGCATCGCTGCGGTGCACGAGATTCTGGCCGGGGCGTCGATTGGCCTGGTGGACGTGCGCGACCTGGCCGAGCGCGTGGCGCGGGCAGTGACGCGCAACATGCTGCGCCCGGAGCAGCAGGTGGACGTCTCGGTGGGCGGCGACGCGCCCACCCTGCCCTCCCAGCCGGCCACGTCGCTGGCGCTGGCCGTCGCGGAACTTGTGCAGAACAGCCTGGAGCACGGCCTGGCCGACCGCGACAGCGGGATGGTCCACATCGACCTGCGCGACGACGGCCAGGCCGTGCGAGTGACCGTCACCGACGACGGGCGCGGCCTGCCGCCCGACTTCGACAGCGCCGTGCAGGCCAATCTCGGTATCCAGATTATCCGCACCCTGATCGAGGAGGATCTGGGGGGCACGTTCCGCTTTGCCAACGCCGCGAGCGGCGGGACTGCGGCCACGCTGATCATCCCAAAATCAAGTGACAGGTGACAGGTTTCAAGTCGGAGTGGACTTGTCACTTGTCACTTGATACTTGACACTTGACACTTGAACCGGGGGCTTGGATGGGACTACGTATCCTCATCGCCGACGACGAGGCGATTATCCGCATGGGGCTGCGGGCCATGCTCGCGGACCTGGGGCACACGGTGGTCGGGGCGGCGCGCGACGGCCAGCAGGCGGTCGAGATGGCGCGCGAGCAGCGCCCGGACCTGGCGATTCTCGACATCCGCATGCCGCGCCTGGACGGCCTGGAAGCTGCCGCCGCGCTGTGGGCCGAGCGGCCCTTGCCCATCGTCCTGCTCACGGCGTACTCGGACCGCGAGACGGTCGAGCGCGCCCGCGAGGGGGCCGTCCTGGCCTACCTGACCAAGCCGGTCAAGGAGGCCGACCTGGCGCCGACACTCGCCATTGCCCAGGCGCGCTTCCAGGAGCGCCTCGGCCTCGTCGCTGAAGGGGACGCGCTGCGCGAGCAGGAGATCACGCGGGACGTGGTGGACCGCGCCAAGGCCAAGCTGATGAGCGAGCAGGGGCTGACCGAGCCGGAGGCGTTCAAGGCCATCCACTACGCCAGCCGCCGCGAGCGGCGCACCATGCGCGAGGTGGCGGAAGCGGTGCTGGCGGGCAAAGCGGTCATTGGGTGAGAGGTGTAGCTTCGCGGAGCAAGTGATTGGAGAAGCACGGATGCAGCGCGACCATGTCTTGAGTATCCTACGTCAGCATCGAGCCGAACTCGACCAGTTCGGTGTGCGGACCATCTCCGTTTTTGGCTCGGTCGCGCGGGATGAAGCGCGTGTCGACAGCGATGTTGACATTCTCGTGGAGTTCAATGGCTCGGTGACGTTCAGCAAGTTCATGGGCTTGAAACTCTACCTGGAGGACTTGCTAGGCGTGAAGGTTGACCTGGCCGTGCCAGAGGCCCTCAAACCCCGCGTCCGTCCGATCATTGAACGAGAGGCGATCCATGTCGCGTGATTATCGTCTCTATCTCGATGATATTGTGGAGAGCGCGGCGCGTGTGGAACGTTATACCCAGGGTCTGAGTCTGGCTGAGTTTCAAGACAGCGATATGGCTCATGACGCCGTGCTGCACAACCTCCTGGTCATCGGTGAAGCGGTGAAGAATATTCCCGTCGAAGTGCGCGACCGTTATCCGGACGTAGCGTGGCGCGCCATCGCGGGGCTACGCGATGTGATTGCCCACGGTTACTTTGGCTTGATTGACGAGACCATCTGGGACATTGTTCAACATGAGATGCCACCGTTGTTGAAACAGATGCGCGCCATTATCGCGGCTGAAAGTACTGACAGCCTGAACGAATAGTGCAGGGTTTGGCTAGGCGTCGCGATTCGGGGCTTGGAGATACTCCCGAACCCACGCGAGACAATCGCCGGGCGTGCCGATGGGGAAAGGCACCGCCTCACGCAGCGCCGGGTTATCGAGGAAGTGCTCGCGGTCCAGGGTGACGAAGAAGCCGGGCCGGGCGGCGAAGGCCGCCGCGAGAATGAGCGCATCGTTGCGATAGTCCGTCAGTCTCTCACAGCGGTCAATGTCCTCCGTCGCCGGCGCCGCCGTGACCTCGATCTGACTGGCGGCCAGGAGCAAGATCAGCGTCCCCAAGAGCTGCGGAGCCTTGCGGCGTAGCGCCCCTTCGACCTCGGCCAGCACCTGCGGGCTGACCTGCAGCCGAATCACGCCCGCCTCGCCCAGCTTCAACAGCGCCCGCGCCCCGCCCTCCGCCGACCAGACCCCCGCAAATACCGCGCTCGTGTCGAGGAAGACGGCGGGTTTACTCGCCATAGCGCGTCCGTTCCTCGCGGAGTGCGGCCAGCATACTCTCCAGCGTCTCGCCCTTTTCCACTAGTGCCTGGGTAATCTGGTTCGCCAGCGCGTCCACCTGAGAGCGGCGCGGGCTGAGGATGAACACGCCGTCCAGGTCGAGCAGCATCAACTCGTCGCCTGCCTCAAGCCGGTAACGCTCGCGGAGGGCTTTCGGCAGCACCACCACCCCGCGCTGCGCCAGGTGAACCGTCATTGTGTCTGACATGGCTCTAACTCCCACTATTCTGACTGTCTGATACTCAGTCTATCAGAAAAAGGGGCCATCGTCAAGGTTGGCCTGGTGTCGTCGTTGTGGTAGAATAGCGGGTTATGAACTTGCGTACTGTGCACGCCGTCGTTCGCCGCCGCCAGCGCCGCCGCGTCGGCAGCCGCGCCCTGGTCACGGGGCTGGCCCTGGCCGCGCTGGCCCCGCAACCGATCGGCGTGGCCCTCGGCGGGCTGGTGGTGGCGGTGGTGGCGGTCGTCGTGTCCCTCGTGGCCAGCGGCTACGTCACGTACCAGAACCTCGTGCGGACCCTGCCCGCTCCTGAGGTCGTCGGCGAGCAGACCGTTGTCCAGTCCTTCAAAACGACCAAAATATACGACCGCACCGGCCAGACCGTGCTCTACGAAGTCTACGACCCCCACGGCGGCAACCGCACCTGGGTCCCCCTGGCCCAGATACCCCCCGCGCTGCGCCTGGCGACCATCGCCCTCGAAGACAAGGACTTCTACACCAACCCCGGCTTCGACCCGCGCGGCCTGAGCCGCGCCCTGGTCAACAACCTCCTGGGCCTGCCTATCCAGGGCGGCAGCTCCATCACCCAGCAGCTGGTCAAGCAGGTCGTCATCGAACCCGAGCTGCGCGCCGAGCGGAGCTACGACCGCAAGTTGCGCGAGGTCGTCCTGGCCTGGGAGTTGACGCGCCGCTATCCGGGCGTCCAGGGCAAGGACCAGATTCTCGAGTGGTACTTGAACACCGTCTACTACGGCAACCTGGCCTACGGTGTCCAGGCGGCGGCCGAGACCTACTTCGGCAAGTCCGTCACCGAGTTGACGCTGGGCGAGGCCGCCCTGCTGGCGACGCTGCCCCGCTCGCCGGGCCTCAACCCGCTGGACGCGCCCGTCGAAGCGCGCCGCCAGCAGGCCATCGCCCTCAGCGAGATGGTCGAGGACGGCTACATCACGCCCGCCCAGGCCGACGAGGCCGGCGTCGCCCCGCTGGGCGAGCCGCGCCCGCGCACCGAGAAGGCCGGCCTCGTCGCGCCGCACTTCGCCATCTGGGTCCGCCAGCAGCTTGAGCAGCGTTATGGGCCGGAGCGCCTGTACCGCGACGGTCTGCAAGTCGTCACCAGCCTCGACCTGCGCCTCCAGAACATCGCCGAGACAACGGCCCGCGCCCACGTGGCGCGGCTCCAGGCGGCCAACAAGAACGTCAGCAACGCTTCGGTCGTCATGCTTGACCCGCAGACCGGCCAGGTGTTGGCGCTGCTCGGTAGCCTGGACTACTGGGACCCGACCATCCAGGGCCAGGTCAACGTCGCCCTCGCGCCCCGCCAGCCCGGCTCGTCCTTCAAGCCCATCACTTACGCGACGGCCTTCAGCCAGGGCTACACCCCGGCCACCATGATTCTCGACGTGCGCACAGCCTTCCCGCAGCCCGGCCGCCCACCCTATGTGCCGGAGAACTACGACCGCCAGTACCACGGCCCCGTGCTACTGCGCACCGCCCTCGCCAACTCGTACAACATCCCGGCCGTCAAGCTCCTCGACCAGGTGGGCATCCCCAACGTCCAGGCCATGGCCCATCGCCTGGGCATCAACGGCCTGAATGGGCAGTACGGCCTGGCGCTGACCCTCGGCGGCGGCGAGGTCAGCTTGCTCGACCTGACCTACGCCTACAGCGTCTTCGCCCACCAGGGCCTGATGGTCGGCGCGCCCATCCTGCCCGACCGCCGCCGCCCCGGCTACCGCGAGTTGGACCCCGTCACCATCCTGCGCGTCACCGACGCCAACGGCGCCGTCCTGGACGACTTCACGCGCTCCGAGGAGCGCTCCGTCCTCAGCCCGCAGGTCGCCTTCCTTCTGACCGACATCCTCAGCGACAACAAAGCCCGCGAGCCGGCCTTTGGCCCCACCAGCCCCCTCAAGCTGAGCCGCCCGGCGGCGGCCAAGACCGGCACTACCAACGACTACCGCGACAACTGGACCCTGGGCTACACGCCGCAACTCGTGGTGGGCGTGTGGGTCGGCAACGCCGACGGCCGGCCTATGCGCGACGTGACGGGCGTGGACGGCGCGGCCCCCATCTGGCACGACGCGCTGACGGCGGCATTGGAGGGCCAGCCCGCCATGCCCTTCGCCCGCCCGGACGGCCTGGAGTGGGCCGAGGTCTGCGCCCTGTCGGGTCTCAAGCCGACGCCCCTGTGCCCGGACCGCAAGGGTGAGTGGTTCGCGGCCGGCACAGTCCCCAGCCAGCCCGACAACGTCTACCAGTTGATTCGGCTGTGCAAGCTGACCGGCAAGCTGGCGACGCCCGCCTGCCCGCCCGAGGCCGTCGAGGAGCGCGTCTATCCCATCCTGCCCAGCGAGGCGGCGGATTGGGTCAAGCAGGCCAGGTTGCCCCAGCCGCCCCGCGACGAGGGCCCAACGACACTGGCGACGGCGAGCGGGACCGTGGCGCTGCTCAGCCCCGCCCCCCAGGCGTTTGTCAGTGGCACGACGCCCATTGTGGGCCTGGCGAGTGGCCCCAACTTCACCCGCTACCGCGTCGACGTCGGCGCGGGCGCGTCTCCCACCCAGTGGACCTTGCTGGGGCAGAGCGACGCCCCAAGCAGCGGCCAGTTGGCCGTGTGGAACACGCGCGGGCTGAACGGCGTGTTCACGATTCGGCTGAGTGTCGACCGCGGCGACGGCCAGTCCGACACGCTGCGTCTGCCGCTGACCGTCGACAACACGCCGCCGCGCGTGACCCTCGTCGAGCCGCCCGCCGTGGCGTCGGTCAAGGACGACGAGTTTGTCAATCTCCAGGTCGAGGCCGAGGATAACCTGTCCCTCGACCGCGTCGACTTCCTGCTGGACGGCAAGCTGCTTGGCGCGTCCACCGTCGCCCCCTACGGCATCCGCTGGACGCTGACGCCCGCCCTCGTCGGCTCGCACTTCGTCCAGGCCGTCGCCTTCGACCGCGCCGGCAACTCCGCCAGCAGTGAGCGGGCGCGGGTCCAGGTGGTGGCGCGGCGCGACTAAATTGATTACCCACCTGTAGCGCCGACTTCAGTCGGCAGCCGACGACTTTAGCTTCTTCAGTTTCCCAAAATTCTGAAACAGGACTAAACTACACGCCCTATGGAAGAGACACTGCAGAGTCGCGCCCTGGACGAGTTGGCGGAAGAGACCCCCCAACCGAATCCCGCGCAACCGACTATTCTTATTACCAACGACGATGGGGTCTACAGCCCCGGCCTGCTCGCGCTCAAGCAGGCGTGCGAGGCCGTCGCGCAGGTCGTCGTCATGGCGCCCGACCGCAACCGCACGGCGGCGGGCCACAGCAAGACGATGCACAAGCCGCTGCGCGTGGCCCAGGTCACGCTGGCCGATGGCAGCGCGGCCTTCGCCGCCAGCGGCTCGCCCTCCGACTGCGTGGCCCTGGCCCTGCTGGGCCTGTTGAAGCAGCGGCCCGCCGTGGTCGTGTCGGGCATCAACTTTGGCGCGAACATGGGCCAGGACCTGACGTACAGCGGCACCGTCGCCGCCGCGATGGAAGGCGTCATCTTCGACGTGCCGTCCATCGCCGTCTCGCTCGACATCCACGGCACGCCGCGCCAGGAGGCGTTCCAGGCGGCGGGGCGGGTGGCGGCGCAGATTGCGCGGCAGGTCATCCAGCGCGGCCTGCCGCCCGGTGTTCTGCTCAATGTCAACGTTCCGTATCGGCCCGACGGCGACTTCCAGGGCCTCGAGGTGACGCGTATGGGCACGCGCGTCTACCGCGACGCGCTGGTGGAGCGGCTCGACCCGCGCGGCCGTCCCTACTACTGGATTGGCGGCGAAGAGCCGACCGGCGAACCGGGCGAGGGTACCGACTTCGGAGCCATCGCGCGCGGCGCGGTCAGCGTGACGCCCATTCACCTGGACATGACCGAGTATCGTTTTATGGACCGGCTGCGCGACTGGCGTCTCGCGCTCTAGATATTCACGTTCAGAAAGGATTTAGCGATGGCCACCCCGGCGACGATGACGGCTCCCGCCTCCACCCAGGTCTCCCGCCCCCAATACGCGTTCTTCGAGGGCCGCATCGTGCCCATCGAAGAGGCCAAGATCAGCGTCATGACCCACGCCCTCCACTACGGAACGGCGTGTTTTGCCGGAATTCGCGCGTATTGGAATAACCAAAAGGAGCAGTTGTACGTCTTTAAGCTCAGGGACCATTACCGCCGCTTCATGCAGTCGTGCAAGCTGCTGATGCTCGACCTGCCCTACTCGGGCGACGACCTGGCCGAGATCACGCTGGACCTGCTGCGGCGCGAGGGGTACCGCGAGGACGTTTACATCCGCCCATTGGGCTACAAATCGTTTAAGGGGATTGGTGTCCGGCTGCACCATCTCGCCAGCGACTTCACCTTGTGGAGCATCCCGTTCGGCAAGTACATCGAGAACGAGGCGGGCTGCCACGCTATGGTGTCCTCGTTCCGCCGCGTCGACGACAACGCCATTCCGGCGCGCGGCAAGATCGCCGGCTCGTACGTCAACTCGGCGCTGGCGAAGACCGAGGCCGAGATGGCGGGCTTTGATGAAGCCATCGTGCTGACCGAGGACGGCCACGTCTCCGAGGGCAGCGCCTCCAACCTGTTCATCGTCCGCAACGGCGTCGCCATCACGGCCCCCGTCGTGGACAACATCCTGGAGGGCATCACGCGGGCGACCCTCGTGCAGTTGCTCCAGGAGGACATGGGCATCCCGGTCCAGGAGCGCTCCATCGACCACAGCGAGCTGTACGTGTGCGACGAGGCGTTCTTCTGCGGGACGGGGGTGCAGCTCTCGGTCATCTCGAAGATCAGCCACCGCCCGGTGGGCGACGGGGTGAACTATCCCATCGCCAACGCGCTGCGCGAGCGCTACTTCGATCTGGTGCGCGGCGCCAATCCCAAATACCAGGACTGGCTGACACCAGTCTATTAGAACCGGGGCCAGGGCCAGGGGCCAGGGGTCAGTGAGGAATCGCTCACTAGCCCCTGCCCCCTAGCCCCTAGCCCCCCCGAAAAGGACATGCGAAAGGACCAGCGCGTGCGCCTGGTCCTTTCTTTTGTCTGTGTGTCCAGGCTCGCGCCACCCGCCGCGCTCCCAGGCGCTGGCCGGCACACCATACCGCTCTATCGAACACCCATCACCAGAAGGAGGGCGCGGGTGACTGTACAACATCGAATCGGCTTCGGCCTGCTAGCCATGTGTCTTGTCCTGACGGCGCTGCTGACCGGCTCAGGGGTCCTGGGCGCTGCGGCGCAAGGC
>CAZLBQ010000207.1:0-10356 GCA_964557745.1 uncultured Anaerolineales bacterium | reverse complement strand
ACGCCACGAGTAGATGCTCTGGTCCTCGTCCCCGACGACGAAGAGGTTACCGTCTGGCCCGGCCAAGAGCTTGACCAGGGCGTACTGCGCGCCGTTGGTGTCCTGGAACTCGTCCACCAAAATATGCGCGTAGCGGCGGCGGTACTTGTCGAGGACGGCCGGATTGTCGCGCAGCAGGTGGACCGTCTTCATCAGCAGGTCGTCGAAGTCGACGGCGTTGTTTTGGAGCAGGGCGGCCTGGTAGCGCTCGTAGACGCGGCGCGCGACCTCGTGCCAGTGCGTGGCCGGGGTGTAGGCGTCGGGGGGAATCATCTCGTTCTTGGCGCTGGAGATGGCCGACAGCAGCGCGCCCGGGCGGTAGAGCTTGTCGTTGAGGTTCAAGTCCTGGACGACCTGCTTGACCAGCGCCTGCTGGTCGTCGGTGTCGAAGATGACAAAGGCACGCTCCAGCCCGACGAAGTGGCCGTCGGCGCGCAGGATGCGGGCGCACACGGCGTGGAACGTGCCGATGGTCAGGTCGCGCAGCGCCTCCGCGCCAATGAGCCGCTCCAAGCGGTCCTTCATCTCCCGCGCGGCCTTGTTGGTGAACGTGACCGCCATGATGCGCCAGGGCGGGATGTGGCGGTCACGCACCAGATGGGCGACGCGGTAGGTTAGGACACGCGTCTTGCCCGACCCCGGCCCGGCCAGCACGAGCGCCGCGCCATCGGGGGCCTGGACCGCCTCCAACTGGCGGTCATTGAGAATCGACAGGTCCATGCAGTCTCCCAAAAAACAATCCGCGCCTGTTCTGCGTAGAACAGACGCGGATTATTATACTCCGATTTGCCCGTGAGGGCGGTGTGTGACGTGGGGTTAGCTGTGGCGGCTAACGGCTGGACGAACGCGGTCCGCCGTGTCCAACCCGGCAATCTCCACCATGACTTCGACACCGTCGTAGCGCCAGTCGTCTCGGGTCGCGTCGAAGTCAGCGTGGACTTCGTGGGCCTGGGGCAGCCGCTGGGGCTGTCGTCGCGCGAGCCAATCGGAGAAGGACAACATCATTGCCATCTTGGGCCTCCACATCTTGGTGGACTTGAACGTGATCTACCTTACGGATACAGGCTCATTATAGCACAGTCTGAGGCGAATGTCAGTAGATTTTGCTACACCGTAGGTGGAGAAATCACCACGAACTCGCTCAACGGCCAATGCTCACCTGGGCGTTCTGGAAAGCGCGGTCGAAGCTCCACGTCCACCGCCAGCCCAGGCCGCTGAACTCGACCTGGCGCACCCACTCGTCAGGCCCGGCGGTGACGGTGTACCACGACCACGTCTGGCCTTCGCCGGGGCGAATGGCGGGCTGCCGGCTGATGTCCACGCCGCCGAACTGCGACCCGTAATAGCTCGCCTCGACCCAGCCCTTGGGCCGGTCCCCAGCGTAGACGAGGAAGCGCGGCCGCCAGGGCGCGGGGAGAGTCTGCGGGCCGGGGTTCTGGATGGTGAGCTTGAGTTGGAACTTGCGCCCGCCGGCGCGGGTCTCCTGCTCATTGTAGAACTCGCTGGCAGTAATGGTGAGCGGCGGGGCTGCCTGACGCGTCGGCGTCGCCGGCGCGGTAGCCGTCGCGGTTGGCGTGGCCGTCTCCGTTGGCTCCGAGGTGTTGGTGATGGTAGGGGACGGGCTGGGGCGCGGTGTCACCGTCCCAGTCGGCGCGACGAGGGGCAGCGCTGTCGCGCTTGGCCGAGCCAGGGCCACGCTCTGCGGCGTCAGGGCTGAGGGAGCGGTGGTTGCGGTCCGCACCACGGTCGGCGGGGGGAGGGTCGGCGCGAGACCGACGGGGGCCGACGTTGGCGCTGCCCCGGCGGTTGGGGCCGACGCCGAGCGCCCGCTATTCCAGACGAGCGCCAGCCCTGCCAGGAGCAGGAGGGCCACGGCGCCTACAATGAGGGGCAGGGAGATGGATGGGATCGACCCGGCAGGAGGGGGCGGCGCGGGCGCAGCGGCGGGCGCGCGGTGAGCCTCCCAGGCGGCCAGCCGTTCCCATTCGGCGCTCCGTTCCGACGATCCGCTCCGCTGACGGAACGCGGCGCGGCGGTCGTACTCGGCGCGGCGCGCCGGATCGCGCAACTCGCGATAGGCGGCGTTGATCTCCCGCATGCGGTCGGCGGCCTCCGGCGTCGGGTTGACGTCGGGGTGATACTGGCGCGCCAGGCGGCGAAAGGCGGCTTCGATTTGCTCCGTGGTCGCGCCGGGGTCAACACCCAGCGCCGCGTATAGGTCGTCGGACATATGGCTCCGCGCGGCAGAGGTCGGAGCAATTATAGGCGTGGTGGCCGGGCGGGGCGAATTTACGACGCGGGTTAGTGGCTACGCTGGAGAGTAAACTGCGGGGTCTTGAAGTCGTGGTCGAAGGTCCACGTCCAGCGCCAGCCCAGGGCATCGAACTGGACCTCGCGCACCCACTCGTCCGGGGCGTTGGTGACGAGATACCACGACGACACCGACTGCTCGCGCGGCTGTAGCAGGCGCTGCTTGGCCTGGACCTGCGGGACGACGTCGACCCACTTGAGCGGCTGGTCGCCCTTGTAGAGCAGGAAGCGGGGGTGCCACGACGACGCGAACGCCTGGTTGGCCGAATTGACGATGGTCAGATCCAGGCCGTAGCGGTGGATGCCGGTGGCGAAGGCGACATTGCTGTAGTTCGTCGCCGTGACCGTCAGGGGCGGCGAGTCGAGGCGGCCCGGCGCGACGGTGGGGGCGCTCAGCGCCGTGTCGACCGCCGTCAGCGGCCTTGAGGGCGCCAACGCCGCCGTCTGGCTGGAGGACATGGCGTTCAGGTTGGCCTGTATCTGAGGCATCGTCCACAGCGCGAACAGGCCCGTGAAGAGGCTGGCGAAGAGGATGCACGCCGAGACGATGATGCCCATGATCACCGGGGGCTCGCCCTTAGCCGGGGTCTCCACAACGGGCGCGGGGGCCGCTTGCCAGCCATACGGCGCGTAGACGTTGGCCCGACCGGGTGTGACGCTGCCCGCCCCCAGGGCTAGCTGGCGGTCGTAGGCCGCTCGCTCGTCGGGGTCGCGCAGCGTGCGGTAAGCCACGTTGATGGCCCGCATGCGCTTCTCGGCATCGGGGGCCGCGCTGACATCCGGGTGGTACTGGAAGGCCAGGCGCCGGTAGGCGCGTTCCACTTCGCGCAACGAGGCGGTGGGGGGGATGCCCAATGTCACGTAGTGGTTGCTGTTCATACGACTCTAGTCAAGCGACCCAATGGAGTAAAGGATATTATAAACACAACGCGGGCCAGGCGTCAATTGGGAACTCTCTGTGCAGCCGGTCCAAATCTGGTCTATAATTCGCCGACAGGTCGCGGCAACGCGGGCTGGACCACCCTCAAGGAGGGCCCATGAAGTTCGATCACCTGATTCAGGTCGCGCGCGGCGAGCGGCCCGCCGACCTGGTACTGCGCCACGCGCAGCTGGTTAATGTCTTTTCGGGGACGGTCGACGAGACGGATGTCGTCGTCGCCGGCCACCGAGTCGTTGCGCTGGGCGAGGGGTACGAGGCAGTCCATGTGGTCGATCTGCGCGGCGCGTACCTTGTCCCCGGCCTCATCGACGCCCACATGCACGTCGAGAGCACCATGGTCACGGTGTCGGAGTTCGCCCGCGCCGTCGTCCCCCAGGGCACGACCACCGTCGTGGTCGACCCCCACGAATTGGCGAACGTCCTGGGCCTGGACGGCATCCGCTACATGCTCGACTCGAGCAAGTTCAACCCGCTGTCGGTGTATGTCATGGTCTCGTCGTGCGTGCCCGCGACAGATATGGAGACGGCGGGCGCGCGGCTGCACAGCTACGACATCTACCCGCTGCTGAAAGAGAAGTGGGTGCTAGGCCTGGCCGAGATGATGAACTATCCCGGCGTCATCCACCGCGACCCGGAGGTGCTCGACAAGTTGAGCATCGCGGGCGACAAGCGCATCGACGGCCATGCGCCTGGCCTGATGGGCCACGACCTTAACGCCTATGTCGTGGCCGGCATCCGCTCGGACCACGAGTGCACAACGGTCGAGGAAGCGGAGGCTAAGCTCAAGCGTGGCATGTACATCATGATCCGCGAGGCCTCGACGGCCCGCAACCTCGAAGCGCTGCTGCCTTTGGTCACGCTCGCCAACGCGCGGCGCTGCCTGCTGGCGACCGACGACCGCACGCCCGCCGACCTGCTGGACGAGGGCCACATGGCCTTCCTGGTCCGCAAGGCCATCCGCCTGGGGCTGGACCCCATCACCGCCATCCGCATGGCGACGCTCAATGTGGCCGAGTACTTCGGCTTGCGCGACTATGGGGCGCTGGCCCCGGGGCTGTGGGCCGACATGGTGGTCGTGGACGACCTGGCGGAGTTCTGCGCCCGCCAGGTGTATCGCGGCGGCGAGTTGGTGGCCGAGAACGGCCAGCTGGTGGTCGAGACCGCGCCGCGCCCCGTTCGCCTGCGCGGGACCGTCAACGTCCACCAGATGCGGGTCGAGGACTTCCGCCTGCCCGCGCGCGGTCGCCAGGCGCGGGTCATCGGTATCGTCCCCGACCAGATTGTGACGCGGGCGCTGACGCGGCCGGTCAAGGTCGAAGACGGCCTGGCCGTGTCTGACCCGGAACACGACATGCTCAAGATGGCCGTCGTCGAGCGCCACTACGCCTCGGGCGCGGTCGGCCTGGGCTTTGTGCAGGGCTTTGGCCTGCAGCGCGGCGCGCTGGCGTCCACCGTCGCCCACGACTCGCACAACATTGTCGTCGTCGGGACGAACGACGGCGACATGCTGACGGCGGCGCAGCACCTGGCGCGGCTCCAGGGCGGCCAGTGTGTCGTGGCCGACGGCGTGGTGCTGGCCGACGTGCCGCTGCCCATCGCGGGCCTGATGTCCGACCAGTCGATGCAGGTGGTGCGCGAGCAGTTGGACCGCATGAACGCGGCGGCGCGGGACCTGGGCGTGACCCTCCACGAGCCGTTCATGGCCCTCAGCTTCCTGGCGCTGCCGGTCATTCCCGAACTCAAGCTGACGGACAAGGGGCTGGTGGACGTGGTCCAGTTCAAGCCTGTCGATCTATTCTGTGACGAGGAGGAGAGGAGCGAGGCATGACGACGGCGCCCGCCATCACCGAGACGTTGCTCACGGGCGACGACCTGCTCGCCATGGGCGACATTGGACCCTGTGAGCTGATTGACGGGAGGATTGTACCCCTGAGTCCGGCGGGGGGAGAACACGGTTACGTCGAGACGCGAGCGGGACGCGAATTGGATGTCTTTGTTGAGCCTCGGAAATTGGGCTGGGTGATGGGGGGCGAGGTGGGCATCTACACCCGCCGCAACCCGGACCGCGTGCGCGCCGCCGACGTGCTGTTCATCTCCCGCGAGTGCGCCCCGCAGCGACCCAAGGGCTTCCTCACTGTCGCACCAGAAC
This sequence comes from uncultured Anaerolineales bacterium, assembly GCA_964557745.1. Lineage (GTDB taxonomy): Bacteria > Chloroflexota > Anaerolineae > Epilineales > JAHCIE01 > JAHCIE01. The sequence goes on along the minus strand of CAZLBQ010000207.1, from coordinate 4,918 downwards.
TGGTGGTCGAGGTCATGTCCCCCAACGACACCTGGCAGGAAGTCCGTCAGAAGGTTGCCGAGTGCTTCGCCATTGGTGTGCTGTGGGTGTGGATTGTCGAGCCGGAGAACCGCAGCGTCGTCGTGTTCCGCTCTGCTACCGAAGTCACGACGCTGGGCGAAGGCGACACGCTGCGCGGCGAGGGGACGCTCGCAGGGTTCGAGCTAGCCATCGCCCGCCTATTCGAATAACCAGGAGCCGCTATGGACACCTCTACCTCTTTGACCCCCGCTGCCGACCACATCGACATCCGCAACGCCGCCGTCGGCGCGGTGAAGAGCGATCTGGCTACGGTCCAGGTCGCGGCGCTGGGCGTCGTGACCGCCGACGGCGCCCACGTCAAGCAAGCCGGGGCGCTCGTCGTCGGTGGCACGCGGGTCGACATGCAACAGGGCGCGGCCCTCGCCGTCGTGTCCCGCCAGTCGCTGAGCTTCGCCCAGGGCGGGGCGGTGGGCTTTCTCGCGGGCCGCGACATGAGCGTGGCCCAGGGCGGCGGCCAGTTCATCGTGTCGGCCGGTAACATGAACTTCGCCCAGGGCGGCGGTCAGTTCATCGTGTCGGCGGGCAATATGACGCTGACCCAGGGGGGCGGCGGGATTGTCCTGAACGCGGGCGGGATGAGTGTGACGCAGGGTGGCGTTGGCGTGGCCGTAAGCCCGAGAGTCGAGGCTAAAGGGGCGACGGTCGGTGTCATCCTGGCCGCTAAGGTCGAGGGCAATGTGACCACCGTCCTCGATACGCCGCGCGCCCTGGCCTTCGGGGCGGCGGTGGGCCTGGTGGGCGGGCTGGTCTATGGCCTCCTGGCGCGGCGAAGGAAGTAAGATGCGCTATGGCATCGCCCTGACCAACTTTGGCGCATACGGCGAGCCACGGGCCGTGACGCGTGTCGCTCAGGCGGCGGAGGCGGCGGGCTGGGATGGCCTGTTCATCTGGGACCACCTGGCCTTTGTGTGGGGGCCGCCGTCGGCCGATCCCTGGATCACCCTGGCTGCCGCCGCTACCGTGACGACGCGCCTGGCGCTGGGTCTCGGCGTGGCCGCGCTGCCTCGCTACCAGCCGCACCTGCTAGCCCACGCGATTACCACCCTCGATCACCTCAGTAGCGGCCGGGTTATCCTGGGAGCGGGACTGGGCGGCGTGCCCGAAGAGTTCACGGCGTTCGGCGGACCGGGCGACACGAAAGTGCGCGCCGCCATGCTGGACGAGGGCCTGGACGTGCTGGCGCGGCTGTGGACGGGCGAGACGGTCACGCATCACGGCGACCACTACACCGTTGATGGTGTCACCCTGGCCCCGCTACCCGTCCAGCGTCCCCGCCCGCCGGTCTGGATTGGCGGCGAGAGTCGGGCGGCCTTGCGGCGGGCGGCGCGCTGGGACGGCTGGATCAGCGGCTGCGGACCGACCGAGATGACCATGACACCCCAGGGCGTGGCCGAGACACTGGCCGCCATTCGCCAGCAGCGGAGCGCGGCCGCGCCCTTCGAGTTCGCGGTCAACGGCTACTCGGAGCGAGACGACCGGGCGCGGGTAGGGGAATTCGCCTCAGCCGGCGCGACGTGGTGGCTGGAGGGTCTCCACGACATGCGCGGCGACCTGGACGCGATGCTGGCGCGGGTGGGCGAGGGACCCCCCCACTAGCCGCCGCGCGGCGGTAGCCGCGTCCCGATTAGAAGACGCGCTGTTTGCTCACCGGGACAGCTAGCATGCCGTCGCGCCCCCTCATGCTATTGGCTCTCGTGGCTTCGCTGCTTGTCGGCGCCGTCGGCACGACGAGCCTACGCCCCTCGTCGTCCGCCGCAGGCGGGCTGGCGGCGGGTTCGCCAACCGACCCCCCATTGCCCACCCTCGCAGCGACCCTGAGGCCCAGCGCAACCGCTTCCTCAACCGACACGCCGACGGCGATGGCCGAGGCCGAGAGCGCCGTGGGCTGCAACGGTAGACAGCGCGGCCAGAACGCGTGCGAGGGTCACGCCGAGTAGTCTAGCGTGGAACGGCGACGAGACGGTAGAGACTGCCACTGGCAATATCCGTCATGTAGAGTTCGCCTGCCTCATCCTCGCCAAACGAACTCACCACGAAGCTGCGCTCGATCAGGCTCGTCGACTGCCACGTCCCGCCCGACGTGCGCAAGAGAGACCATAGCTGGCCTGTACACGCATCGGCGTAGAAGTAAGCGCCTGCCATAAGCCGCTCCTGGGCCTGGCCGCGGTAGACGTAGCCCCCAATCACGGCATTACAGGTGCCCACGTGAGGATACTCGACGATGGGCGCGACGAAGGCCGACAGGTCACAGGCGCGGCTGCTGGGATAGCAGTGGTTCCCCTCCGCCGAGTTCCAGCCGTAGTTCTGCCCGCCCGCTGAACCGGCCGGCTGAAAGTCGACTTCCTCATAGTTGTCCTGCCCCACATCCCCAATGTAGAGGTCGCCCGTCAGCCGGTCAAACGAGAAGCGCCACGGGTTGCGGAACCCATAGGCCCAGATCTCCGGCCGCGTGCGGCTCTGGCCGACGAAGGGGTTATCCGGGGGGATGGCGTACGGGCTGCCCTGGTTGACGTCGATACGCAGGATTTTGCCGAGCAAGAGGTCCTTCCGCTGCGCATTGCCCGCCGGGTCGCCCTGGATCCCGCCGTCGCCAACGCTGATGTAGAGATAGCCGTCCGGCCCGAAGATGAGCTGCCCCGCGTTGTGTTCGCGGCCCGGCTTGGCGATGTCCAGCAGGGTCACGGCGCTATCCGCGTCGGCCACGTCGGGGTCGGCGGAAACGCGATAGCGGGTGACGATGACGTGGTCCCGCCGGTCGGTATAGCTGACAAAGAAGCGGCCGTTGCGCTCGTAATCCGGATGGAAGGCGAGGCCGAGGACGCCCTGCTCAGGCCCTTCGCTCTTCACCAGGGGGGTCAAGTCCAGGAAGGGCCGCGCTTGAAGTACCCCGTCGCGGATCAGCCGCAGCGCGCCTGTCCGCTCCAACGCAAACAGGCGACCGCTGCCGTCGCCCGCGTTGGTTACACCCGTTGGTTCACGCAGGCCGTCCAGGACCAGGTCCAGGCGAACCGTCGTAGTGGCCGGATTGAAGCCGATGGGCGGCACGGACGGCGTCACGCGGTAGCTTAGCGTAGGCAGAAAGAGGGAATAGCGGAATTGCGCGGCCTTCATCATCAGCGGCGCGAAGGCGCGGGGAATCAGTTCAGGCGTGGGGGTGACGGTGGCGCCAGGCATGGGGGTCACGGTCGGCGTGGCTGTAGCGGGGGCGGTAGGCGTCTCCGTCGGCGAAGGGGAGGGCGTCACGGTCTCCTGAACGGGCAGCGCGAGGGCGGCGCGGGCGACGGGCAGCGGTCCGCACCCGCTCAGGAGAGAGATGCCCAAGAGCAGGAGCAGCGCCAGTCCATAGCGCATCATGAGGCGATCCTTTCGTGCCGTCAGCGCGAACTGGTCGATGGCGCGCCGGGGGATAGGCCGGCCGCTGGCTCAGCGGCTGGCGGTGGGGAGGCAGGGGCCGACTCGTGGGGTGGCTCCTCATCATACGTGCGCAACTCGGGGCTCGTCGCGGCCATCAACATCACAGCGGCCATGCACAACACGCCGCCTAGGACTACCGACCCCACCGGGCCGATGAGCGCCGCCGCGACACCCGCCTCAAACTCGCCCAACTGCGGCCCGCCCATGAAGAAAATCATGTTGACCGAGACCATGCGCCCCCGCAGCCGGTCGGGGGTCACCAACTGGCGGATGGTCTGGCGGATGACGGTGCTGACAATGTCGGCGGCTCCGGTCAGGGCCAGGGCCGCGAAGGATAGCCAGACGACGCGCGACACGCCAAAGATGACCGTGCCCACGCCGTACAGCCCCACCGCCACCAGCAGCAGCGGCCCCTGGCGGCGCAGGCGGGGAATGAAAGTCAGGACGAAACTGGTACCCACCGCGCCGACGGCGGACGCCGCCGAGAGGAGGCCCAGCCCCTCGGCCCCAATGCCCAGGATGTCCTTGGCGTAGATGGGCAGCAGTTGGTTGGCTGCCGCGAAGAAGGTGGCGATGAAGTCCAGGATCATTGTCCCGCGCACGAGCGGCTGGTGAAAGACGAAGCTCAGGCCCTCTTTGAGCGCTCCTAGGCTCACGTCGCGCTTCTCGCCGTGGATGACGGTGCGCGTGCGCATCAGCATGAGGGCCGCTAGCACCGCCAGGAACGACACGGCGTTGATCCAGTACACCGCGCCGACGCCCAGCCGCGCGATGACCACACCCGCCAGCATCGGGCCGACGATGTTCGCGCCCTGCCAGGCGATGGTGCCCAGGCTGACGGCGTTGGCAAAGTGGGGGCGCGGCACGAGGTTGGGGATGAGGGACTGGCGGGCCGGGCTGTCGAAGGCCACCGCGCCCGCCCCAATCGCCGTCAGGGCATAGATGGCGACGGGCGTGATGAGGTTGACGTCGGTCAGCACGGCCAGTCCGACGGCGACGAGCATCATGACGGTCTGCGTAACCATCATCAGCTTCCGGCGGTCGGTCGCATCGGCGATCAGGCCGGCCAGCAGCGAGAAACCGACGATGGGCACGACGCGCACCAGGCCGATGAGACCCAGGGCGATGGGGCTATGCGTCAACTCGTAGATGTGCCAGTTCAGGGCGACGAACTGCATCTGGGTGCCGGCCCCTGACACAAGCTGACCAAACCAGAGAAGACGGAAATCGCGGTACTGGAGGGCGACAAACGGGGCCTGACGGCGGCGGGGAGGGGACGCCGGTGGTGAATGGGACATGAGCCTTCTAAACGCCTGCCTGATCCGGCGGCGGTGGAATGGAGTACAGGCTAAACACGAGCCAGCGGGGGCGAAAGTTTCGCCCTGGGTATCCTATGAGGATTCTGGCAGAGCAGACCCCTCAC
>CAZLBQ010000206.1:0-10387 GCA_964557745.1 uncultured Anaerolineales bacterium | reverse complement strand
CGGCTGCGCCACCCGCCGCCCCGCCGCTTGCGCCACCCGCGGCCGGCGCGCTCGTCGCCGCCGCGCCACCCGCCGCCCCGCCGCTGGTACCACCGGCGCCACCTGTCGTCGGAGCCGCCGCCGGCGCCTTCTGGGCTGCGCCCTGACCCGCGCCCTGATTACCGCCACCGCCGCACGCCACAAGCACAAGGCCCAGCAGGGCGATCGTCAGGAGCAAGCCGAGCACTTTCCGAGATCGAGAGGTCATAGGAATTTCCTCCTCCTTGAGGGGAGACCTGGGTGCCACGCGGCCCCCAGGGGACCGAGTGGCTCAATACGACCACCGATGCCGGTTCTGTCGCGGAACGCGGCCTATTTATTCGGTTTTGCGCAAGCGACGTATGGGGCTGTATGCAAGGCGCCGCGGGCAGCGCTTGGCGAGAGACGCCTGGGGGAACCTGATAACGACACTCTCTTATGTTACCCTACTACGTGGTAGAGGTCAAGCGGCCTAACAGTCTACAATAGGGGACAAGCATTACTTTTTTGTTGCCTGGCCGTCCCTCTAGCCAGTCGGGGCCTGACCCAACTGGACCTGGACGTTCTGCTGCTGGCCGCCGCGAATCACCGTCAGTGTGACGGTATCACCCGGCTTGTGCGTCGCCATGAGACGCGCCAGGTCGGACTCGTCCTTCAGGGGGTTGTTGTCCACGGCGGTGATGATGTCGCGCGGCTGGAGCCCGGCCTGAGCCGCCGGCGACCCCTGGGCTACGCGGCCTACGACGATGCCTTGCTTCTGCTGAGTCTTCAACTGGCTGGCGATGGCCGGATTGAGCGACACGTAGGCGATCCCCAGGTAGGGGTGCGAAGCACGGCCCGTCGCGACGATCTCGTCGGCGATGGGCTTGGCGGTGCTGATGGCGATGGCGAAGCCGATGCCCTGGGCCTGCACGCCCGGCTCGGCCTGACCGGCCACGAGCGTGTTGATGCCAACCACCTGCCCGGCCAGGTTCAACAGCGGGCCGCCAGAGTTGCCGGGATTAATAGGTGCGCTGGTCTGGATCGCGTCGAACAGGAAAGGCCCCTGGCTGGCATTGGCGCTGCCCGGCTCCTGGACGGTCCGCCCCAGGGCGCTGACAACACCAGCGGTCACCGTCGGGCCGCCGGGCAAACCGAGCGCGTTGCCAATCGCCACCACCCAATCACCGACCCCCAACTGGCGCGAGTCGCCCAGCGCCGCGACCGGCAGATTGTCGCCGCTCACCTGCACCACCGCGAGGTCGGTCTGCTGGTCGGCGCCGACAAGTTTGCCGGGGAAGTAGCGGCCATCGGGCAGCTACCCCAGCAAGTTCTGCGCGCCCTCAACCACATGATTGTTGGTCAAAATATGACCCTGCCCATCGTAGAGGACGCCGGAGCCGACACCGGCCGGCACGGTGAAGGGCTGGTTGAACTGGTCAAGCTGGACCTGCTCGTTGGTGATCTGTACCACCGCCGGGCGCACCCGCTCGGAGACATCCCGCACGGCCGTCGCAAAGCTGCCCATAGCCGTGGTGGCCGCCCCGCCACCGATGGTTCCCGCTCCAGCCACCCCGCCATTGCCACTGGTTGCACCAGCGCCCGTCGTCGCGCCCGTGCCGCTGCTCGACGTCGTATTCGCCGCCGCGCCGCTGTTGGTCGCGGCTGGCCCGCTCTGCGCCGCGGGTGTGGCCTGCACGCCGAGAACGACAGGCGCACGTGTCGCCGCGCCCGCAACAGCGGCTGGGGTAACTGCTTCACTGGCAGACTGACCATTATTCGATGTCTGGCAGCCTCCCAGCACGACCACCAAGCCGGCCACCAGCGCGACAATCACGCGTCGCCGCGCCCAACCCATGCTTCCTACGTCCATCGCTTCACACTCCTTGCCATACTCATCTGTTGCCATGCCCTAAAAGAGCAAAACGCCACCGCTGATGGGTGACAGCGGCGGCGTTGACTCATCATCGGGGTAAGGAGCATTTTGCGGGCCAGCCCGCCTTACGCAGAACTCATGCTCTCATCCCCCGCGGCGTCTGCCCCTGCCTCCACCGCCCACGGTTCCTCGAACCTCGCTAGGAACGACGCCCTGTTCCACAAAGGGGAGACCGTAGCGGTAGGGATCGTTTTCGTCGGCCCCGATCGCCTGCAGATGCTTGCGAAAGGCGGCGACATGGCGTGGATCCTCATTGTGGGCGATACGTTGGGCGGCCCAATCGGAGTAGACCTTCATCTCAAACTTGTTCAAGCGCGCCTTTGGCCCCCTAAGCGGAAGCCCAAACCGCGCTGGGTCATTGGCGTCCGCCCCCAGGTTCCTCAGGTGTTGCAGGAAGGCGAAGACATCCCGTGGGTCCTCGTCGTTGGCGAGCCGCCCCGCCGCCCACTGGCTATACGTCATCAACTCCTCGTGATTCAGGTGCGGGCCGCGGCGCCTCACGGGACCGGGCTGGGGCAGGGAGGGCGGCTCCCGATGAGGGAGCGTAGGAAGCACCCGCTCGATGGGCGTGTCCTTGACATCGCTCGTCGTGGGGAGGTGCATATCGGGGTTCTGCCACTGCCAGATGAACAGGCATAGGGCCTCGGCGTTATGGCTAGTGCACACGTCGAGCACGGTCGGCAGATCATTGGCATACCTTTGCAGGTCATATTCGCGGCCCGCGCCAAAGTTGTGCTCGGTGATAAGCAGCGGACCTGACCAGCGTTGCCGCACCGGTCCCAGGACGAGGGCGACCTCGCCAGGGTTGCCATAGGCGTGGATGTCCAGTCCATCGTAGCCGCCGTCGCTAGCGCCCGCTACTGTCGCATCGAGCCAGACGAGGAAGTCGGGAGAGCCGGGGAAGCCGGGCGAGACGGCGGGGGCATAGACGCGGGAACCGGCGGGCGCCTGGTTCTTGACAGCGCGGCCAAAATTAGTCAGCCACGTCTGCCAACGGTCGGGTGTGAGGTTGGGCGTCTCGAGGTTAGGCTCGTTGCGGTAGCGCCAGGTGGCTATGCCAGGGTTCTCCTGGATCAGCCGCGCCAGCCGCGTTGCCTCCTGCTCGCGCCGGCCCAACGCGCCCCGCGCTTCCACTCGAGCGTGGATCCGTGCGTCGGGCTGCTGTTGCAGGATAAAGCTCCAACGATCCCTAAAGAGGTCGAGGTCGACATAGTCGCGCACGTTGAGCGCCTGGATGCGGGGCCATTCATTGTTCTGGAAGGCGCGGTTGGGTAAGTGGAGCCCACAGTTGGTCATCTGGCATCTCCTGCTAAGCTAAAGAGAACAAGCCTGGTGGCTGTGACAGAGGGGTTCATCACTTCGAAGGTTGAGGACGTCATTATGGCAATCCAGAACTCGAAATTGATCATGGGTGACTACTCGCCCGGCCGGGCGCCGGCATCGACGGGCAGATCGGGGCAAGTGGGGGCATAAGGTATCACCGGCCCGAGGAACTCGGCCCACTCAGCTCGAGTCAGATTGCGATTGGCAAGGCGACAAGCTCTGGTTTGCCAGGAGGGGACACCGACATCCCACAGGTAAACCGCTCGGTCGTCGCCGCCGGAGGCAAGGGTCTGGCCGTCTGGGCTGAACACCACGCTCCTCAGGGCGCCTCGGTGGGCGCGTAGCGGCCCGCCCAGCCGTCGGCGTGTTGCGACGTCCCACAGGATGATCTGGTCGGGGTCATAGCCGGCGGCTAGAACCTGCCCATCGGGGCTGAAGGCCACGCTGTTGACATGACCCTGCTGCGCGTCGAGCGGCTGTCCCAACTGGCGCCAGGTTGCCGTGTCCCACAGGAGCACCGCCCCGTCGTCGCCGCTGGATGCCAACAGCCCCCCATCGCTTCGAAAGACTAGGCTGTAGACAGGCAAAGCATGGCCGGTGAGCGATGCAGGACGGGGCTGGCGTGTCGCGATGTCCCAGAGCAAGATCGTAACGTCATCGCCTGCCGACACGAGGGTCTTGCCATCCGGGCTAAAGGCTACGGTCCGCACCTTGTTGGTGTGGCGCTGGAGCCGAGTGAGCGGCTGACGAGTGGCGACATCCCATAGGACAATGCTGCGGTCCTCGCTGCCCGAGGCCAAGAGCTTGCCATCCCGGCTGAAGGCAACGCTGGCAACGGGGCCGGTGTGCCCGGCCAGGGGTGGCCCAAGCGCCTGGCGGGTCGCCATATCCCATAAGATAACCATCCCATCGTCGTCACCGGCTGCCAGGGTCTGTCCATCGGGGCTGAACGCGACGCTTCTCACGCGATTGCGATGCCCCTGGAGAGCCGGGCCGAGGGGTTGTCGAGCCGCGACATCCCAAAGGAGAATCGTCTTGTCGTCGCTGCCCGACGCTAACACCGTGCCCGCCGGATTGAAGGCCAGACTACGGACACCGCCGCTGTGACGCGCGAGGGGTATCGCCAGACGTGTCGATCTACCCATGTCCCACAGCGCGATGACGCCGCTCTCGTGGCCCGACGCCCACGTTCGTCCATCGGCACTGACGGCGAGTGTCCACACCTTGGTGGTGTGGCTATCCATGGATTGGGTAACCCACCGCGAGGCCGAAAACTTCCACTGCGCCTGGTTGATGGTTGCGCCCCCCCAGCCTCCCGTGAGCAACGTGTCGTCGTCCAGAAAGGACAGATAGGGGACGGTCCCGATCGGGCTGGCGAGGGCCGGAGCGAGCCGTTGGCCCGTGGCGACATCCCAGAGCAGGATACTGTGATCCTTCTCACCCCCGCCAGTGGCGAGCCTGGTCCCATTGGGGCTAAACGCTACGCTCAACACGCTATCCGTGTGCCCAGCTAGAGTGTGGATCGCCTGCTGGGCGGCGACATCCCACAACACAACGGTCTTGTCATCGCTGGCTGAGGCCAGCCAGCGGCCATCGGGACTAAAGGCGAGCCGACGCACCCCTTTGGTATGAGCGGTGAAGGGCGACCCGACCGCCTGGCGCGTGGCGACGTCCCATAGGATGACCCGATGATCGGCGCTCCCCGAAGCCAGCCAGCGGCCATCCGGACTAAAGACGATGTGGTTCACCTGATCCGTGTGGCCGGTCAGCGGCATGCCGAGCGGCCGCCGTGTCGCCACGTCCCAGAGAATAATCGTCTTATCCTCGCTGGCCGAGGCGAGGAGCTTGCCATCGGGACTGAACGCCAAACTCGTGACGCGCAATCGGTGCCCCTCCAGGGGCGGACCCAGTGGAGTCTGAGTTGCGAGGTCCCACAGCTGGACGACACCACGCCGAGGTCCCCCTTCCTGACAGTTGGCGTTGCGGCCCCGCGGGTTGTCAGGAGCGCCGAGGTGACAGCTGCCCGACGCCAGTAGCCGGCCGTCGGGGCTAAGCGCGAGGCTACTCACACTCGCCTCGTGACCATGCAGGTAGGCGGTCAGGTGCGGCTCTTGTTCAACCGCGCTCAAGAGACTACCACGGGCTTCAACCGTGTCGGCGGTCTTGAACGCGGCCAGGCTCAACAGCGAGGCCAGGTCCAGGCGATCACTCATGTAAGTCAGCGCCTGGGCCGCCAACTGGCGTGAGGTCGCGAGGCGATTCTGCTGTTCTGCGTTGGCCCGCGCCGTCGCCTCCTGCTCCTTGAGACGCTGTTGCTCCTGGCCGAACGCCTCCGCCGTTGCCGCGGCGCTGGCCTGTTGTTGGGCGAAGCGCCCCTGGCTCCACAGCGCGATGCTGAGGGCGGCGATAACCGCCGCTACGACCGCGCCGAGTAACGCCAAGCGCAGCCGTGTCGCCTGCCGGCGCTGGGCAGCTTCGGCGGCCAGGGCGAGGCGGCTCGCCTGGACCAGGTCCGACAGCGCTGTATCGTAGCCCAGGTCAGCCGCATCGGGGCTGACCAGCCAGCGCTCGGCCTCGGGCAACTCGGCGGCGTCGAGCAGACCCCCTTGTCCGCGCCCTAGCCGGACCCACTCCTCGGCCTTCCCTTCGAGACGTCGCCGGGTCTGCTCAGCGGCGCGCCGCTCGCGCAACCAGCCTTGGAGCGTCGGCCAGGCGACGATGAGCGACTCATGAGCAATGTCCACCCGCGGATTTGTGTCGTTCTCCTCCCCCCTCAGGGTTAGGAGGCGGTTATCCGTCAGGCGACGCAGGGTTTGGTCGAAGAGCGCGGAGTCTTCCCCAGCCACGCATAGTTCAGCGACAGTCTGCTGACGCCGCGTATCGGCTCGACCCTGGCCGAACTGGATGAGGCGCAAGAAGATGCGGCGCGCGATACCGCGCTGGGCATCCGACAAGCTGGCGAGTGTGGCGTCGGCCCGCGTGGCGATGGCGACGGCTAGCCCGCTACGCCCATTGGTCCCCAAGGCCAGATAGGCGCTCAAGGGCAGCAGACGGTGGGCCATCTGCTCCCACAACAGCACCATTGTTTCCTGGAGCAGCGGCAGCGTGCCCGGTTCGTCCGCTGCATCGGCCAGTAAGCGTTCGACCAGTCCTGGCTCGACGTAGACGCCGACATCCATCGCCGGCCGTTGAATAGCCTGGCGGAGCGCCTCGCCCCGCAACGGCGCAATCTCCAGGCGTTGGGCTGGGTCGATGGGCCAGAGATCGGAGTTCATCAGGTCGGGGTAGAAGTCGGCGCGCATGGCGACCAGCACGGCGCAGGTGTCGAGGGCGCGCAGGTCTTTGAGCGCGGCGATAAAGCGCGCCTGTTCGGCGCGCTCCGTCTGGGCAAATACCTCTTCAAACTGATCTACAACCAGTAAGAAGCGTTGCGCAGGCGGCTGGGCGGCGAGAAGAGCCGCGACGGCGGCTGAACTTGGCGCGGCAGGCGACGTGGCATCCAGACTATGGGCTAGCTCCTGGAGAGGTTGGCTACCTGGACGCATGACGCGCACGTGCCAGAAGCCCTGCGGAAACAAGGTGCTGGTGTCCAGCCGAGGGAGGACACCAGCACGGAGGAGGGACGATTTGCCCGAACCGGAAGGACCCACTACCAGGAGGAAGTGTTGGAGGCGGAGGTGCTGGAGGACATACTGAATCTCGCTGTCGCGGCCGTAGAAGAAGCGCGGTGCCTGGGCGCTGAAGGGCGCCAGGCCAGGATATGGGCGGGCGGGTTTGGGCGAGTCAACGAACTCCTTGAGGCGACCGAGGGCTTGACGGCGCTCGAAGTACAGGACGAGTTCCCGCGCCTTAGCGACCTTAGTGTCACCTGGCAGGTTCTCGTAGTCTACGCCCAACACGAGGCATAGGCGACGTAGGTCGTCCAGGGTAAAGTCGTGGTCCAGCTTCTCGACGAGGGAAGCCGTCTCAAGCTGACTCATAGCCTTTCGTCAAGCGAAGATAGGGGCACGCTGCGACCCTGGGGTCTCAGCCTCGCCCGTTTGCCCACGGGCCGACGCCTCCAATCCTGTCCACGCGAACCCGCGTGACGTAGCCGGGGGGTGGGTTGGGCATGGGCGGGAATTTCACGCCCGGCCCCAGGTAGACCTCCGCCAGCCGCTGCAGAAGCTCGGGCGCGCCGCCTTCTTGAATCTGGGCCTGGCCGTAGAGGACGACGTACTCGGTCAGCCCCATGGCGTTCTGGCGGTCCGACTCAATGGAGAGGGCGACGCGCGGCTCACGCAGGATGTTCTTGACTTTCTGGTTCTTCGGCAGGTGGCCGACGACGATCTCGTCTCCCTCCAGCCCGACCCAGACCACGGACACTTGCGGACTGCCATCGGGATTGAGGGTGACAAAGTGAGCGAGGCGCCCAGCCTCAATCAGTGCGCGGACCTCTGGCGGAATGGTCATGAGAAAACCTCCCGAGATGGGTTAAGCCACCTCCAGCCGTCACCGCCGACGTCACTGTCAGATGCCGCCGGGGACGCAGCTAGTTGCCACACGGCGCGACGTTGCGCCAGTTGAGAACGACGTCATTGACGACCTGCGTGCCGGTTGCGCCATAGCTGAGCGTCAACAGGCGGTTCGAGACCTCGCCGCAAGCGCCATCCTTCTCGACAAAATCCCAGGAGCCGAGGGCATACTTGTACTCAAGCTGGGTCGTCTCCTTGCCAGTCAGGGTGATCGTCCAGTGCGTGGCATCGACGCGCGTCAGGCTCACGCCACTCGGATCCCACTGGGGCAGGGAACCATCGAGGCGGTCGAGGAAGCCGGCAATGTGTACCGTCTTGCCGGTGGCATCGGTGGTCGCCGGGACGGTGACGTTGAACACCAGGGTGACGGTGCGGAGCTGCGCGATGGCCGACACCGCAGCCGAGTCAGGCGAGCGGTTGAACGAGGTATCGACGGCGCGCACGACGTAGGTGTAAGGCGTATCCTGAACGACGGCCGCGTCGGTGTAGCTCGTCGCGCCGGTGACGAGGGCGATGGTGGTATAGGGGCCGCCGGCCGCGCTGCTGCGGCGGACCTCGTAGCCATAGAGGTCGGTGTCGCTGACGGCATCCCAGGCCACCTGAATGCCGTCCGGGGAGGCAGCGATGACGCGCAAGCCGGTCGGGGTCGCCGGGGCGGTCGTGTCGCCGCTGGAGACCACCGTCAGGCTCCCGGCCTGGGCGGGGCTGTAGCCGTTGCTGATCCCGTCGCGGTCGGCGTATACCCAGTCGCGCCCGTTCGTCGTGGTGTAGCGATAGGCGTAGTCGTAGGCGCCCACCGTTTCGGGCAGCAGGCTCGCCACAAACTCGTCGTTGTTGCCGGCGTCGACATTGAAGCTCGCCTCGACCCACGTCCAGCCCGCGCTTGTCGCCGGGTCGCTGCCGTCCGGCCCGAAACCGAGTTGAGCGCGCAGCGTTGGGGTGGCGCCTGGCTGATTGGTGACGCCGTCGATCCAGACCTGGCCGTAGACGTTGTCCGTCCGCTGCACGGCGCTGATGGTGTGGGTCAGCGTCGGCGGCCACTGGAGGTTGGCCCAGCCAATCGTGTAGTGCGGTAGCGCGCTGACCTCGTTCGAGCTGTCGCTCTCGTTGCCGGCGGCGTCCAGAGCGCGGACGACGTAATAGTAGGTCTGCGCATTGCGGAGACCGGCGTCGGTGAAGCTCGTGCCGCTGAGCGGCGTGGTGTTCACCTTGACGTAGCCCCCACCGTGCACCGGGCTGCGATAGACGTTGTAGCCCGCCGCGCCGCTGACGCCGGTCCACGCCAGGGCTACCGAGGCGTTACCCTCGCCCGTGACGCGGAGGGCGGCCGGGGTGGACGGTGGCGTGAGGTCCGTAGCGCCACTGACGAGCAGTAGCCCGCTCAGTCCATTGAGGGTCAGACGGATCATCCCACCGTTGACTGTCTGACTGCCGCCACTAGTGGCGCCCACACCATAGACCGCGGCCAGGGCAGCGCCCTCAGGTAGATACCCGGCGACAGGGATGTCGAGCGTGCGGGGCTGGGCGCTGCGGTTGAGGGCGACCACGGCGGCCTGGGCGCCGGTCTTGCGCCCGTAGGCCACGGTGTCCGCCGTATCATCGGCCAGCAGGACCCGGAAATCACCGCTCATCAAGGCTACGGTTTGCCGGCGGAGTGTCGCCAGGGCCCGGTAGTGATCGAACAGGGCCGTATCCGGCGCGGCGGCTGACCCGCCCCAGGGATAGGTGCGGCGGTCATCGGGGTCATCGTCGCCGGTCATGCCCACCTCGTCGCCGTAGTAGACGGTTGGCATGCCGGGGACGGTATACTGGATGAGGGACGCCAGGCGCTGCCGCTGCTTGCCGTTGGCGACGTTGGCAGCGTTAAGCTCCTTGTCGGCGCGCGTGTCGCTGCCGGGCGTCAGCGTCCACAGGAGGCGTTCGGTGTCGTGGCTGTCCAGCAGGTTCATAAGCGAGTAGTAGGCCGGGTCGGGGTAGTCCTCGCGGATGGACTGCAAACGGGCAGCGAACTCGGATGGCTTGAGGGGGCGGCCGCTGTCGGGGAAGCCCTTCGAGTCGAAGGCGCCGGGTGCGAGCAGACCGACGACGGCGTCGCGCAGGCGATAGTTCATCGTGCCGTCGGCGCGGTCGCCGCGCAGGTGGCGCAGCAGGGTGCTGTCCTTCTGCCACAACTCGCCGATAATCAAGGCTGTCGGGTCGGTCTGCTTGACAACCTGGCGGAACGTCTCCCAGTACCCGTTGGGGAAGGAGGGGTCGCCCATGACGTCGAGGCGCCAGCCCGCCGCGCCCTGCTGGAGCCAGTAGCGCGACACGCTGTTGGGGCCAGTGAGGAAATAGGCTTGCACCGCCGGATTGCTCTTGTTGAGAACCGGAATGCTGTCAAAACCAAACCAGCCGTCGTAATACGTGTCGTTGCCGCCGGGCGTCGAGGGGGCGCAGGGCGAAGGCTCGTTGCCGGTTGGCGCTCGGAAATGGAACCAACTGCGATAGGGCGAGGCGGCCGACTCGCAGGCCCCGAGGGTGTCATAGTGGTGGTAGCGGTCGAAGAACGGGCTGTCGGACGACATGTGGTTGAACACGCCATCGAGGACGATGCGCATGCCGCGCGCCTCGGCGT
>CAZLBQ010000205.1:0-10391 GCA_964557745.1 uncultured Anaerolineales bacterium | reverse complement strand
TAGGCAGTATACTGAGTACCGACTACCGACTACCGACTACTGAATCAAGGAGGAGAAGAAATGACAGTCCGAAAATCGCGCAGTATTCTGACCCTGATGGCCCTGCTCGCCATCCTGGCCGCGTGCGGCGCCGGGCAGACCTCTGCGCCAGTAGCCCAGCCGACCCAGGCCGCTGCCGCCAAGCCGGCCGCCGCCACCCAGGCTCCTGCCCCGACTCAAGCTCCTGCTGCCACGCAGGCTCCGGCGGCCAAAGCGACCGAAGCCCCGAAGGCCACCGAGGCGCCCAAGGCGACGGAAGCGGCCAAGGCCCCTGCTGGCCCCGCCAAGCTGACCGACAACAAGATCGTCATTGCCGTCTTGAACGACCAGTCGCAAATCTACGCCGATCTGTCGGGCAAGAACAGCGAGAAGGCCGTCCAGATGGCGATTGACGACTTTACCGCCAAGTACGGCGCGAACGCGCTGGGCGGCCCCATCACCGTCATCAGCGCCGACCACCAGAACAAGCCCGACCTCGCCAACAGCAAGGCCCAGGAGTTCTACGACCGCAACCAGGCCGACGTCATCCTCGACGTGCCGACCTCGTCGGCGGCGCTAGCCGTGGCGGGCGTCGCCAAGGACAAGAAGAAGCTGTACATCAACATCGGCGCGGCGACGACCGACCTGACCGGCGCGCAGTGCAACAAGTACACCTTCCACTACGCCTACGATACCTGGATGCTCGCCAACGGCACCGGCACCGAAGTGACGAAGCAGGGTGGCAAGAAGTGGTACATCCTCTACCCCAACTACGCCTTCGGGCAGGACATGGACAAGTCGTTCACGCGGGCTATCGAGGCCAACGGCGGCCAGGTCATCGGGCGCGACGCTTCGCCCTTCCCCAACCCGTCGGGCGACTTTTCGTCGCTGCTGCTCAAGGTGCCCGCCGCCAAGCCCGACATCCTGGGCCTGATGCACGCGGGCGGTGACCTGGTCAATGCCGTCAAGCAGTTCAACGAGTTCAAGCTGCGTGATCAGAACATCAAGCCCGCCATCGGCCTGCTGTTCGACACCGACATCAAGGCCCTGGGGCCGGACGCCTTCGCGGGCGTGCTGTACACCACGGCCTGGCAGTGGAACATGGACAAGGAAGCCCGCGATTGGGCCGACCGCTTCCAGAAGGTGACGGGCGTACGGCCCACGTTCGCCCACGCCGGCAACTACTCGGCGGCCATGCAGTACCTGGAGGCCATCCGCCGCGCCGGGACCGACGACGCCGACGCCGTCGTCAAGGCGCTGGAGGGCCTCAAGTTTAACGACTTCATGATGCGCAACGCGATGATCCGCCCTGAGGATCACCGCGTCATCCACGACGTCTATCTAGCCCAGGTCAAGCCCCAGAGCGAGGTCAAGGAGGACTGGGACTTCACTAAGATTCTATCAACCATCCCCGCTGACAAGGCCTTCCGCCCGGTGAGCGAGGCCCAGGCGGCCGGCTGCAAGATGCAGTAGCGCGACGGCTGACGGCTGACCGCCGACCGCCCGATAACGTAGAGGCAGGCTCCCGCGCCTGCCCTGACGGTGGTCGGTGGTCGGTGGTCGGCCGTCCACGGAGTGAGCCATGAACGCCAGTCTCATCACGCTCCAAGTGTTCAACGGCCTGGTCAACGGCAGCTTCTATGCCCTGCTGTCGCTGGGCCTGGCGGTCATCTTCGGCATGTTGGGCGTGGTGAACTTCGCCCACGGCGCGTTCTACATGCTGGGGGCCTTCGGGGCGTACATCCTGTTCCAGTCCTACGGCATCGGCTTCTGGCCGGCCCTGATTCTCGCCCCGCTCGTCGTGGGCGCGCTGGGGATGCTCCTGGAGCGGACGCTGATTCGCCGCCTGTACACCGTCGATCCACTCTACAACTTCCTGCTCACCTTCGGTGTGACCCTCGTCCTCCAGGACGCCATGCGCATCCGCTTCGGCATCCAGGGCCAGCCCTACCGCAACGCGGGCGAGCTGTCGGGCGCAACCAACCTGGGCGTCGTCTTCTTCCCTAACTACCGCCTGTTTGTCATCGTCTTCGCCGTCCTCGTCTGCATCGCCGTCTGGCTGATCATCGAGCGCACCCGTGTCGGGATGATCGTCCGCGCCGCGACGGAGAAGCCCGACCTGACGCGCGCTCTCGGCGTCGACGTGGACCGCTGGATCACGCCGGTGTTTGGTTTCGGCGTCGCCCTGGCCGCGCTGGGCGGCGTCCTGGCCGCGCCCATGTACAACGTGGCTCCGCTCATGGGCGAGGAGCTGATCATCGTCATCTTCGCCGTCGTCGTCATCGGCGGGCTAGGCTCGATCTTCGGCGCGGTGGTAGCGGGCTTCGCCGTCGGCGTCCTGAGCGCGCTGAGTTCGGTGTTCTACCCGCCGCTGGCAAACACGCTCGTCTTCATCCTGATGGCGATCGTCCTGCTGGTGCGGCCGGCGGGCCTGTTTGGCACGGAGGGCGCGTGAACTCCCGAACGCTGCGCTGGCTGGGAATTGCCGTCGCCCTGGGCGTCGCCCTCCTCCTGCCCCAGGTGATCTACCCCGTCCTGGCGTTGGACATCGTGCTGTGGGGCCTGTTCGCCGTCGCCCTCGACCTGCTGCTCGGCTTTGGCGGCCTGCTCTCCTTCGGCCACGCCATGTTCTGGGGCAGCGCGGCCTACGCGTCGGGCTGGGTGGCGAAGAATATGGGCGCGCCCTTCCCGCTGGCCGCGCTGGTCGGCATGCTCTTCGCCTTCCTGCTGTCGCTGCCCATCGGCTACCTGTCCGTCCGCCGCAAGGGCATCTACTTCTCGATGGTGACGCTCGCCTTCGCCCAGATGGTGTTCTACGTTGTCAACGAGGCGCGGCCCATCACGGGCGGCGAGAACGGCTTGCAGGGGATCCCCCGCGCGTTCTTGGGCGTCTCGCTGTCCAACCCGACGACCTTCTACTACGCCGCGCTGCCCATCGCCATCCTGGGCTTCCTCGTCGCCTACCGCGTCGTCCACTCGCCGTTCGGCCACGTCCTGGTCGCCATCCGCGACAACGAGGCCCGCGCCCAGGCCCTCGGCTACCCGACGGCGCGCTACAAGCTGCTGGCCTTCAGCCTGTCGGCGGCGCTGGCCGGGCTGGGCGGCGCGCTGTACTCCCTGGGCCACGGCTTCGCGGCCCTTGAAGTCGTTCACTGGACCACGTCGGGGACGGCCGTCCTCATGACCATCCTGGGCGGTATTAGCACCTTGTGGGGGCCAATTGTCGGCGCGGCGCTGGTCCTACTCCTGCGCGACGCCCTGTCTACCTCGACGCTGTTCCCCGCCCTGCGCGACGCGCCCGGCGTCGTCACGGGGACCATCTTCATCATCATCGTGCTAGCCTTCCGCAAGGGCCTCTGGGGTACGGCGGCCCAGGCGCTGCGCCGCCGCCAGCCGCCCCAGGCGGCGGCGAAAGTGAGCGAGGAGGAGCGCGCGGTGGAACAGGCGCCCATCGCGCCGAGCTGAGAAACCCTCCTCCAATCCCCTGCCCCCTTCCTCCCCCCACCTGTGGGGGGAGGAAGGGGGTGCGAAGCGGGGGAAGGTGGGGGCATGCCCTGCAAAAGCAAAACGGAGCCGACGTTACGTCGGCTCCGTTTGGTGTGTAACGCTTGAACTGGCTTAGGCTCGTCCAGAGACCTGACAGGTTTGGGAAAACCTGCCAGGTCTGGCGTAACCAGGTCCCCGCTAGCGAGGCTCGATGACCAGGCGGAGCGCGGTGCGCTCCTGCTCGCCGATTTGGACCTCGGCGAACGACGGGATGCAGATGGCATCGATGCCGTCCTCGGCCAGGTAGTTGCGCGCGATGGCGACGGCCTTGATGGCCTGGTTGACCGCGCCCGCGCCAATCGCCTGGACCTCGGCGCGCCGATGCTCCCGAACGACGCCCGCGATGGCGCCGGCGACAGCCGTTGTCCGTGATTTGCCCGACACTTTGATGACGTTGTTAGCCATAGTGAAACCTCCTCATGGGTGTCGGTACGCTCGCACGGCGGGGCAAGCAGTACGAGAGTGCTCTGCTAGTAAGACGCTTTGACCCGCCTTCTCGTTTCCCTACCGGGGCGCGGATGTAGAAAACTCGTCCCGGCTAGCGAGCGATGTCGACGGCGCGCGTCTCGCGGATCACGGTCACTTTGATCTGGCCCGGATACTCTAGCGTCTCCTCGATCTTCTTGGCGATGTCGCGCGACAACTGCAGGATCGCCAGGTCGTCCACCTCCTCCGGCTTAACTACGATACGCACCTCGCGGCCGGCCTGGATGGCATACGACTCCTGAACCCCTGCGAACGAGTTGGCGACGCTCTCCAGGGCCTTGATGCGCTTCATGTACAACTCGAGCGTCTCGCGGCGCGCGCCGGGGCGGGCGCCGGAGATGGCGTCGGCGGCTTCGACCAGGATGGCCTCCACCGACTGCGGCTCCTCTTCGTGGTGGTGCGCGGCGACGGCGTTCACCACTTTGGCGGGCAGGCCATAGCGCTTGAGGATCTCCGCGCCGATGATGGCGTGCGGACCCTCGACCTCGTGGCTGACGGCCTTCCCCAAGTCGTGCAAGAGACCGCCCGCGCGGGCGACCTCGACATCGGCGTGCAACTCGTTGGCGAGCATGGCGGCGATGTGCGCCGTCTCGACCGAGTGGGCCAACACATTCTGGCCGTAGCTGGTGCGGTACTTCATGCGCCCCAGCAGCTTGATGACCTCCGGGTGCAGGCCGGGTACACCCGCGTCGTAGGCGGCCTGTTCCCCAGCTTCCCGAATCACCTGGTCAATCTCCTCCTCTGTCTTCTTCACTACCTTCTCGACGCGGGCCGGATGGATGCGGCCGTCGTTGATGAGCTTGGTGAGCGCGATACGAGCGACCTCGCGCCGCACCGGATCAAAACACGAGAGGATGACAGCGTCCGGCGTGTCATCGACGATGATGTCGACGCCGGTGATTTGTTCGATGGCGCGGATGTTGCGACCCTGGCGGCCGATGATGCGGCCCTTCATCTCCTCGCTCGGCAGCGGAACCGTCGAGACGACGACCTCCGAGACCTGGTCCGACGCGCAGCGCTGAATCGCCATGGTGATGATCTCACGCGCCCGTCGGTCCCCCTCTTCGCGCGCCTCGTTCTCGATCTCGCGGATGACACGCGCCGCGTCGTTGCGCGTCGTGTCGGCTACCTGCTTGAGCAGCAGCTCGCGGGCCTCCTCTTGCGTCATGGCCGCGACGCGCTGCAACTCGGCAAAGCGCTGCTGTTGGGCCTGCTCGGCCTCGCTCTCCAGCTTCTGGATGCGCTTCTCGCGCTGGTCCAGGTTCCGCGAGCGGTTCTCCAACTGGTCAAAGCGGCGGTCGAGCTTCTCGCGGCGCTGGTTGAGTTGCTGGTCTTGCTGCTGCAACTCGCGCCGCTGCGCCTTCTGCTCCGCCTCGACCTCCTCGCGCAGCCGCAAGTTCTCGTCCTTCGCGCGGACGAGGGTCTCGCGGGCGCGGGTGTTGGCGTCGGCGAGGATCCGTTCAGCTTCTGCCTGGGCTGACTGTAGTGTCTGCTTGTCCTGGGCTTCCTTCAACTGAATGCCTAGCGTCTTACCGCGAGACAGGCCGTACAGCCAGCCCGCGAGCGCGCCCAGTGCGATTCCCAGGAGAAGGGCAATAATGGGGGCGACCCACCCCATGCGCCACCTCCTTTCTGTTGGTAAGGTGCAACGTCAATAAGCATGTCAACGAAGCCCACCGGGCTTCACGGGTCCCTGCCGGTTGGGACGATAGACGATGGACGACGGCGCGCGGCGCACCAGGCCGTTAGATCATCGTCGGTCGTCGGTCGTCGGTCGTAAGACCGTAGGCAGGGGCCTGGGTTGAACACCTCGGTTCAGCCCAGGCCGCTGCGTGCGGTCGTCAGGCAATACTAGAGTCGCGCCGACTAAAAGTCGGGCCTGGGGAGCCTGCGGCTAGTCGTCCGCCTGCGCGGACGAGAGGCGCGTCGGCGCGGGCCGACGCTCGGCCAGAGGTCCATCAGCGGCGACTGGAAGTCGTCGGGCTATTGTTAAGAATCCTCCTCCATCTCCATGCGCTCGCCCGTCAACTCGTTCCACAACTGGGCCACCGTGTCGCGGGCGACGCCGTAGCTGAACCTCCGCCGCAGCAGGAAGTCGGTCAGCTTCTTGCGAAACTCCAGGGGTGGCAGGGCGGCGAGGCGCTCGGCGCGTGGGCGCGCCGCCTCCATCGCCTGCCCCGCCTCGTCCAGGTCGGTCAACGCCGCGTCGACCACGGCGCGAGCGACGCCCTTCTGCCACAGTTCCTGGCGCAGGGCGCGCGGGCCGCGCGGGCTGGTGGCCGCCCGGTTGCGCACCCACAGCTCTGCAAACTCGGCGTCGTTGACCAGGCCGATGCGCTCCAGCCGCGCCACGATGCTGTCGATGGCGTCCGGCGGCACTTCCTTGCCGCGCAGGTACTGGCGAATCTCGCTCTCACTGCGCGGTCGGTAGCTCAGGTAGTTCAGCGCCCGCCCGTACGCCTTCTCGACGCCGTCCTTCGCCCGCAACTCCGTAATCTCGGCGTCGCTCAGCGTCTGGCCCTTACGCAGCGTCGCCGCCAGGGTCAGCGCCAGCCCGAAGGCGAACTCGTCGTCGATGTAGACGTTGGCGCGCTCCTTGTTGCGCTGCTGCACTTCCAGCCGTGTAATCGTCCCCGCCATCCGTCTCCCGCTTTCCGGCGTCTCGTGTGTCACCCTAAGAAGACCATGTCGCACACGACATGCACTGGGGCATGAACCTTGCGACTGTCATGCTGAGTGGAGCGAAGCATGACAGTCGCAAGGTGAAGGGTCGTCCTAAACGCAACGCCGGACCAGGGGATACTCCCCGGTCCGGCGCAACCCTTCCCGACGCCGCGCGGGGTCAGCCCGCGCGGCGCGCTTGTCAGGGATAACTCGTCCCACCTTGCCCGCCGAGTCGCCTCTCGGCGGCTTGTTCCACACGTGCTACGCTAACGTCGCGTCACAATGCGTTCCCAACATCCCAATGCGCTAACACTAGAGAGTACAGGCGGGTTGCCCCGCGCCGTCTTTCGCCGATGCGCCCAGGGGGTGGCGATGCGGCTTCCCCAGGGGAAGCCTGTCGAGGTGGGCGATGCGACAGAGCCTGGGTGTCCCTTACAACTCCATGTCTTCGTCGGAGGCGACCAGCGACGCCTGCGCGTACTGGCCCGCCGCCACCGGAACTTCCAGCGGCGCGCCGTTGGCGGGCAGCGGCGCCGGTTCCTCCACCGGGGGGGCGCTCACCACGCGCTCGGGCGCGGCCCCGCGCTTGCCCTTGCGGGGCGCGGGCGGCTCGCTCGGCACAGCGGTCACAGCGCTGACGGTGGACGGGGCGCCCTTCAACGGCAGTTCAGCCCGCTGGCGGATGGCGTTCTCGATCTCCAACGCCAGAGCGGGGTTCTCCTGCAGGAAGTTCTTGGCGTTCTCGCGGCCCTGTCCCAGACGCGTCTCGTTGTAGGCGAAGAACGCGCCGCGCTTCTCCACAATCCCCATCTCGGTTCCGACGTCCAGGAAGTCGCCCTCGCGGGAGATACCCTGGTTGAACATGATGTCGAACTCGGCCGTCTTGAACGGCGGCGCGACCTTGTTCTTCTTGACCGTCACCTTGGTGCGGCCACCCACGACGTCCCCGCCCGACTTGATGGCTTCGGTGCGGCGGATTTCGAGGCGAACCGAGGAGTAGAAGCGGAGCGCCAGGCCACCGGCCGTCGTCTCCGGGTTGCCGAACATGACACCGATCTTCTGACGTATCTGGTTGGTAAAGATGACGCAGACGTTGGAGCGGCTGATAGCGCTGGTGAGCTTGCGCAGCGCCTGCGACATGAGGCGCGCCTGCAAGCCGGGGTGGTTGTCCCCCATCTCGCCCTCAATCTCAGCGCGCGGCACCAGGGCCGCCACCGAGTCCACCACGACGACGTCAATCGCGCCGCTGCGGACCAGGGCTTCCGTAATCTCCAGCGCCTGTTCGCCCGTATCCGGCTGGGAGATGAGCAGGTTGGCGATGTCCACCCCGCACTTCTCCGCGTAGGACGGGTCAAAGGCGTGCTCGACGTCCACGAAGGCCGCCACGCCGCCCATGCGCTGTGCTTCCGCGATGATGTGGATGCACAGGGTCGTCTTGCCCGACGACTCGGGTCCGTAGATCTCGGTCACGCGCCCACGGGGAACGCCACCAATGCCGAGGGCAATGTCGAGGCCGATGGACCCCGTCGAGATGGACTCGACGTTCATCTGACGCTCGCCGCCCAACCGCATAATCGCGCCGTCGCCGAAACGGCGCTTGAGGGTCGACAGAGTGGTTTCGAGGGCTTTTTCGCGATCCGGATCAGCCATGGGATGCTCCTTTCTGACACCTGCGACTGATAGTTTACACTAATTCGTCATAAAAAGCAAATGAGAAAGTAGAACACATGTCCCGAAAACGAGGCGGCCTTCGCTTCCCCGCCTTCCCACTCTTCCTACCACCTCCCCATGCCTCTTGTGCTATACTTCCCCCGCAGCACTCGCTACTCAGCACTCGCTACTCAGCACTCGGCACTCACCATGACGCCCTTTTTTCCACCTGACCCCGCCCGCCCACCGGGCATCCTGCGCCGCTGGGCCGCCCCCTTGCCCCAGGCATGGGTGCGCGCCGTGGTCGAGGCGGCCACGCGCCCCGGCGACCTCGTCGTGGACCCCTTCTGCCAGGGCGACGCCGTCGCACGCGAGGCGCTGCGGCTGGGGCGGAGCGTGGCAGCGGTGGACTTCAACCCCGTCCAGACCCTCGCCGCCCGCGCCGCTATCACCCCGCCCGCCGCCCAGACCCTGGCCCGCGCCACGCGGCGGCTGGCCGAGACGGTGAAGGTCGACCGTCCCCTGAGCGAGGTTGTCCAGAGCCTGTACCTGACGCGCTGCCCGCACTGCCGCGCCGAGACACCCGCCGAGGTGTTTACCTGGGACGGGACCGCTGGCGTGCCGACGCGCAAGACGCTGACGTGCGCCGCGTGCGGCTGGCGGGGGGCCGCCCCCGCCGACGCCGACGATGTGGCCCGCGCCAACGAGCTAGAGCCGCTCGGCCTGAGTCACTACTACCTGGTCCAGGAGGCGACGGGCCAGGACGAGGCGCGGCGGCCGCTGGCCGAGCGGCTGGTCAACCTCTACCCGCCCCGCGCCCAGCGCGCCCTGGCCGACCTGCTGCGCCACAAGGACCCCCGCGACCAGACCCCTGACGAGGGCGAGGCGTTGCGCATGGTCCTGCTCGGCTGCCTGGACTGGTGCACCAGCCTCAACACCGCGGCGTGGGACACCGCGCCGCCGCGCCGCCTGGAGCCGCCGCGCCGCTACGTCGAGGTCAACGTCTGGCACGCCTTCGAGACGCTGACGGCCTGGCTGCGCGACGCCCCGGCCCCGCCGGACGCCGAGTGGGTCGCCGCGCCCGATCAGATTCCCGTCGACGCCGGGCTGCCCTTCGCCCACGTCGGGCGGGCGACGACGCGAGCGCTGGCCGAGGCGCTGGCGGGCCGCGTGCAGTTGAGCATCGGCGCACCGCCCCGCATGAGCGGGCTGTTCTGGACGCTGTCGTGGCTGTGGGCCAGCTGGCTGTGGAGCGAGAACGCCGCCCGCCCGCTACGCGCCCTGGCCGAGCGCGGCGCCCCTGACTGGGACTGGTACGCGGCGGCCGTGGTGTCGTCCCTGGGCAGCCTGCGCGGCGCGCTGACGCCCACGGGCCGCGTGGCGCTGCGCTGGTCCGCCGACCGCGACGCGCTGGGGGCCGTCTTGCTGGGCTCGACGCGCACCGGCTTCGGGCTGGCGGACCATATACTGCGCCAGCCTCGGCCCGGCGCGCGCTGGCTCGAAGCCCAGGTCGTCCTGACGCCGGGCGCTCGGCCGAGGCGTTTGACGGTCGAGGACTTTGGCCGCGTCAGCCAGGCGCTCGGCACAGCAGCGGGACAGGCCGCCCTGGCGGCGCTGCGCGCGCAGGGTGAGCCGCTCGGTCACGACGCGCTGGGGCCGCTGGGGCTGGCGGCGCTCGCCGAGGGGGATAGCCTGGGCCAGGCGGTCGGGCTGTTCGATGAGCCCGCGCTGGGCCTGGAGTTCGCCCAGGCGAAGGTGGGCGATGGCGTTCACGCCCTGCTGGCTGAGGGCGCGTTAGTCCGCCTGGAGGAGGGGCGGCTGTGGCCGACGGACGCGGCAGACATGGCTGCGCCGCTGGTCGAACGCGTCGAGCGGGTGGTCATCGAGGGGCTGGCCCAGGCGGCCATGCCCACCGCGCCAGAGGATGACGACGATGGCGGCACGCTGCCCCTGGCCGCCGTGTACGCCGCGCTGCCCGGCCACCTCGCCCCCGACGCCGAGATAGTCTCGCTGGCCCTCGACTCCCC
>CAZLBQ010000204.1:0-10447 GCA_964557745.1 uncultured Anaerolineales bacterium | reverse complement strand
CCGCGTCGTTGAGGCGCGTGTCGGTACGCAGCGCGGGCAGGCCGTTCTGGGCGCGCGCCTGGTTAATCAGGTCGATGAGCTGGCCCACGTAGCCGTTGGGCGCGCTCGGCGTCGGCGTGGGCACAACGGGCGTGCGCGTCGGCGTGGCGTAGACGGGCGGTGGAGTGTTGGTCGGCCCTGGCTGCGGGACGCCCGAACTGCCGACGGCACGGGCCGCGTTGAGGCGGCCAAAGCCAAAGTAGGTCGTGTTGCCCAGGTTGTCGGCGTTGTTCTCCAGCGCCTGGCGGATCTGGGCGTTGTTCCACGTCGGATGGGCGGCGGCGACGAGAGCGGCGACACCGGCGGCGTTGGGGGCGGCCATGCTCGTGCCGTTCCACGCCTGGTACAGGCCACCGCGCACCGTGCTCAGGATGCTCACGCCGGGGGCGCAGACGTCCACGTTACCGCCGTAGTTGGAGAAGCTGGCCTTCTGGTCGTTCTGGTCGGTGGCGCAGATGCCGATGCTGTTGGTGTACCAGGCCGGGTAGGACGGCGACGACGTGTTGTCGTTGCCGGCGGCGACGATGACGACCACGCCCTTGTTCCAGGCGTAATTGATGGCATTCTCGAGCGTGGACGAGCCGGTGGGGCCGCCCAGGCTCATGTTGATGACCTTGGCGCCCTGGTCGGCGGCCCAGGTAATGCCGTTGGCGATGGCGGCGTGGCTGCCGGAGCCGTTGGCGGCCAGCACTTTGACGGGCAGCAGGCGGGCGTTGTAGCCCACGCCGGCCACGCCGACGCTGTTGTTGGTGGCGGCCGAGGCAATACCGGAAACGTGCGTGCCGTGACCGTGGTCGTCACTGGCGTCAAAGTCGTTGTTCACAAAGTCGCGTCCATTGGACACGAATTTGCCGAGCAGGTCGGGGTGGCTGAAGTCGGCGCCCGTGTCGAGGATGGCGATGACGACGCCGTCGCCGCGCGAGACGTCCCAGGCGGCGGGGATGCTCATTTTGGTCAGGCTGTACTGCTGCCCTGCCTGCGGGTCGTTGACCGACGCGGCCTCCGGCTTCAGGTCGTCCGCCGAGAGCACGGGGCCGGCCGGCGACTCGGGCGAGGCCCAGGCGATGCAGTTGGGTTCGGCGTATTCGACTTCGGGCAGACTGCTGTAGGTGGCGATGAGGTCGGCGGTCCCTTCGGGCGCGACCTGGAGAATCTGGACGCCGAGGGCGTTGATCATGCCCACGGCCTGCACGCCGTACTGGGCGTTGATGCGGCTGATGCTGTCGAGGTCGACGCTCTCGCGCCACTTGACGAGGGCCTGGCCGGGCACGGCTTCGTCGGGGGAGAACTGACCGAAGGCTGAGCCGCGCGCGGCGGACGCGGGCGGGACGTCCAGCCCCGGTCGATAGCCACGCGTGAGGTGCGGCAGATAGACGGTGTAGTTGGAAGAGGCGGGCGTTTGCCCGGTGGCTTCCTGGGGCAGCGCGATGATGAGCAGAATCCCCAGCAGGGCGAGGCTGACAAAGATCACCACTCCCCGGCCGACACGGGTCCGTTGCATGGTAGAACCTCCTTGGTGTAGCTCTGGACGGCGTGGTCCAGGCGGCGCCTGCGGCATGGCGCGGCGGCGAGAGACAACACGGGGTCACTCGGCTGGGGCAACGCCCAGTCGAACAAGTCTCTCTGTCTCTATCCAATGAGTGGGAGTAAACGCCAGCCCTCGGTGGCATGACCGGCGGCCGGGAGGGGGCCCTGACGCCGAGAGGGGGCGTTGACCGGCGCGGCCCGAGTAGGGGTCGCGTCAGCGCCTCGCACCAGTGTCTCTGGCGACGAGGTCAGTGAGGTGAGCGCGGGTGCGCTACAAAGCCATTAGGGATACCTCCTCGAGTCAGGATTCCCCCAATGCTGCCGGTGGCGCGGCGGCACTTCCCCTAGATGGCTTGGCTGGTCAAACATCATTACCACTCGGTTGGCAGCCGAGCGGCGTGTGTTCACTCTATAACGACGTGTAGGATGCGTGAAAGATTACGGGCCAGCGGACGAGAATCGAGCCTGTCGCAAAATTCTAATCTTTCCAGTGGCGTTCTTTTAATCGACCAGGGATTGGACACCTGCGCCAGGGGCGAGTAGAATCTGGGGTCGTCATCTTATGCAACGAGGCGTTCGCTCATGGAATTTCCTGTCTCCATTCTCAGCCTGATTGCCGTGATCCCGGGCATTCTGGCCCTGGTCGCCGTCATCTGGGCTTTCACCTTGCAGCGCCGCCTGTCCGCCCTCGAGACACTGCGGCGTCGCGTCGCCGCCAGCGGCACCCCTGATATGGAAGCCCTGCTCGCGTCCAACCTGACGGGGCTGGGCAGCGTGACCGAGCGGCTGGACACGCTCGAAGAGGTAACGCGCGCCCTCATTGAGCGCCAGAAGCGCGACCTCCAGCACGTTGGTATCGTGCGCTTCAACCCCTACCAGGACACGGGCGGCGACCAGAGCTTCTCGATTGCCCTCCTCGACGCGTTTGGCGACGGGGTGGTCATCAGCGGGCTGTACGCGCGCGCGGGCGTGCGGCTGTACGCCAAGCCCATCCAGGCCGGCCAGTCTACTTATCCCCTGTCCGACGAGGAGAAGCAGGCCATCGCCCAGGCCACTCGGGTTCCCGAACCGGCCTCCGCTTGATCTTGTCTCGCTGCGGAGGACACCGAGAGCACAGAGGGCGCGGAGGATTTTTAGTATCCTCCGCGCCCTCGGCGTCCTCGGCAGTGAAGTCGGGCTTACGCCATTGCGTGCTCGACAATGACCGGCATGATCATCGGGCGACGGCCCGTCTCCTCGGCGAAGAACTTCGCCAGGACGTCGCGCGTTGTGTCGTAGCGGTGGTTCGCCTTGCCGTTGCGGTTCAGCGCCTCCGCCACGCGGCGGCTAGCCTCCTTCATCAGGTCCTCCGCCCCGCCCATGAACACAAAGCCACGGGACACGATCTGCGGGTCCGACAGGAGCTTGCCGGTGACGTTGTCGTAGTGGACAACGGCCACCACGAAGCCCTCGCGGCCGAGAATCTGGCGGTCGCGCATGACGACCGGGCCAATGTCGCCCACGCCGTTGCCGTCGACAAAGATCTCATCGTACGGCAGGCGCTCGGTGATGCGGATGCCCTTGTCGTCGACCTCGATGACGTTGCCGTTGCGGGCGATGACGATGTTCTGGCGGGGCACACCCATCGTCTCGGCGTGGCGGGCGTGGAGCACCAGGTGACGCGCCTCGCCGTGCACGGGGACGAAATACTTGGGCCGCACCAGGTTGAGCATCATCTTCTGGTCGTCCTGCCCGCCGTGACCCGACACGTGCACCTGGGCCTGACGGCCATAGATGACGTTCGCGCCCCGCTCGAACAGCTTGTTGATGATGCTGTACACCGCCTGCTCGTTGCCAGGAATGGTGTGCGACGAGAAGATGACGGTGTCGCCCGGCTCGATGTCGATGTCGCGGTGGCGGCCCTCGGCCATGCGCGCCAGCGCCGACGACGGCTCGCCCTGGCTGCCGGTGGCCATGATGACCGTCCGCTCCGGCGGCACCTGGCTGCGCTCGTTGAGGCCGCGTAGGACGCCCTCGGGCGCCTTCAGGTAGCCCAACTCGCTCGCCATCTCGATGTTGTCAATCATGCTGCGCCCGGCGGGCATCACGACGCGCCCATAGAGCGCGGCGGCGTCGATGACCTGCTGGACACGGCTGATCAGCGAACCAAAGGTGGCGACGATGATGCGCCCCTGGATCTCGCCAAACAACCGCTTGAACGTCTCGCCGACCACCGCTTCCGACGGCGTCGGGCCGGGCTGCTCAGCCCCCGTGCTGTCCGACAGCAGCGCCAGCACGCCCCGGTCGCCCAACTCGACCAGCTTGGCGAAGTCGGTGGGCCGGCCGTCAACCGGCGTGTAGTCCACCTTGAAGTCGCCGGTGTGGACCAGCATGCCCTGCGGCGTGTCGATGGCGAAGCCCACCGCGTCCGGAATCGAGTGGTTCACGTGGAACGGCTCGATGCGGAACGGGCCGACGTGGAAGGGCTGGCGCGGCGCGATGGTCTCCAGGCGCACATGGCCCAACCCGCCTTCCTCCTTGAGCTTAACCTCGATGAGGCCGCGCGTCAGGGGCGTGGCGTAGACCGGCGCGTCGACCTGCGCCAACAGGTAGGGCAGGCCGCCGATGTGGTCCTCGTGGCCGTGCGTGACCAGGATGGCGCGCACCAGGTCCTTGTTGTCGATCACCCAGCCAAAGTCCGGGATGATCAGGTCCACCCCGAGATGCTCGGGGTCGGGGAACATGCCCCCGCAGTCAATGATGATGATGTTGCGGCCATACTGGATCGCCGTCATGTTCTTGCCGATCTCCCCTAGGCCGCCCAGGGGAATGATCCTCAACTTAACCTCAGCCAACTGTCAACCTCACTATCTTTCCATGATGAATATCTGACGACGAAAGGCGGCCACTTCCGACAAAGTCCTTTGCCGGTGTCGATGGCGCTTACCCACTTCGCCCTCAGGTGACGCTGCGTACATACAAAAATGCGGACCGACTCCAGGGTCGCTCCGCCATGTCCGAACCCAGTGTCCCTTACCTATGTCAAGCATTGGACACGTGAGACTGCCATATCTTACGTCATGGCGCGGCTGCCCGCTTCCGTCACTGAGCATAAAGCATAGGCCGTGCCAGGGGCGGCAGGGACAGACCTGACAGGTCTTCAAGACCTGTCAGGTCTAAATTAGCCCCCTTACCCCTGTGTGCGGCGCGGGTCAAGGGCGTCACGCAGGCCGTCGCCCATGAAGTTGATGCTCAGCACCGTAATGGAGATGAGCAGGCCGGGGAAGAAGGCCAGAGTGGGGAACAGCTCGATGTAGTCACGCGAGTCGAACAGCAGGCGGCCCCACGTCGGCATGTCGGGCGGGAAGCCGACGCCCAGGAACGACAGCGTCGACTCAAGCAAGATGGCCGCGCCGACGCTGAGCGTGGCGGCGACGATGATGGGGCTGAGGGAGTTGGGCAGGATGTGCTTGAACATCAGGCTGGCCGTGCGCGCCCCCACTGACCGCGCCGCCTCGATGAACTCCTTCTGCTTGAGCGACAGGAACGAGGCGCGCACCAGGCGCGACACCGGCATCCAGTTCAGCGAGCCGATAACGGTCACCGTCAGGACGAAGATGCCCAGGTTGATGCCCAGCGCGGCGCGCAGCGCGTCGCGGAACAGGTAGATGACGAGCAGGAGGACGGGCAGCGTCGGCAAGGCCAGGAACAGGTCAGTGACCCACACCAGGACGTTGTCGATGCGGCCGCCGAAGAAACCGGCCACCGACCCTACCAGCGTGCCCAGCAGGATGGCGACGAGCATCGACGCCAGGCCGACGGCAATGGAGACGCGCCCGCCGTACAGGCACATGGCGAGCAGGTCGCGGCCTAGCGGGTCGGTGCCAAAGGGGTGCTCCAGCGAGGGCGGCTGGAAGGCGTTGGCGAAGTTGCCGACCGACTGCGTGTCGATGGGGCGCAGGATGGGGCCGATGACGACAGCCAGAATCAGGAACAACAGCACGGTTGTCCCGAACATGGCGAGCTTGTGGCGGCGGTAGGCGCGCCAGGCGTCGCTCCACAGCGAGCGCGGCTTACGAGTGATGGCAGCCTGCGCCGCGTGGGCGAGGGTAGTCTGCGGGGCGTCAGTGACGCTAAGAGCATCAGTCATACTGTATCCTCGGATCTAAGAAGCCGTAGAGGATATCGACGAGGAAGTTGAACATCACGACCAGAATCGCCGCGATGAACACAATCGCCATCACGACCGGCGTATCGCTGTTGAAAATCGAGTTGATGAGCAGATCGCCGATACCCGGCACACGGAAGATCTGTTCGGTAACAATGGCGCCGGTGAATACGCCAGGCAGGCCGAGCGCAATGAGGGTGACGACGGGAATGAGGCTATTGCGCAGAACGTGGCGCATTACCACAGTCGCGTCTCCCAGGCCTTTCGCGCGTGCTGTGCGTACGTAGTCCTGGGGCAGGTTATCGAGCATCGAGGCGCGGGTAAAGCGGGTCAACGTCGCCATTTGAAACAGAGCCAGCACCATAATGGGCATGATGCTCTGCTTGACGAGTTGAATAAACGAGGCAAGGTCGGTGACTTTAAGGGTCGAGTCGTAGATAAAGGGAAACCATCCCAGCTTGATGCTGAAGATGATGATGAACAGCGTGCCGGTGAAGAAAGTGGGTACGGAGAAGCCGATAAACGCGAAGGTCGTGGAGACCTGGTCGAAGAGGGAGTATTTCTTGACGGCGGCGATGACGCCAATGGGAATCGCCATCAGGATGGCGAGCAGGTAGGCCGTGCCAACAACCCACAACGTCGTGGGCAGGCGCTGCTTGATGAGGTCGAGGACCGGAATCTTGCTGGCCCACGAGTAGCCCAGGTCGCCCCGCAGCGCGCTACTCAACCAGCGCACGTAGCGGATGTAGGTGGGCTGGTCGAGGCCCAGCGAGCGGCGAATGTTCTCGCGCACCTCGGGCGGCACCGCCGGGTTGGCGGCGAACTGGGACAGGGGGTCGCCGGGGGCCAGCGCCAGCACCATGAACAGGATGAAGCTCATGGCGAGCACGGTCGGGATGGCGATAAGCAGCCGCCGCAAGATATACTGGGTCATAGGCGCCTTCTACCCGGTGACGAGGGGCGCACGTGGGTGCGCCCCTCAGCTGAAGAGCTTACTTCGACCAGTCGGCGATGTTCCACAACTCCGAGTCCCACGGGTTGGGGATATTGCCCTTGAGGTCCTTCGCCTTGCCCGACGCGGGCGTGGCGCGGCTTACCAGGGGAATCATCACCACGTCGCTGACCAGGATGTCGTTGGCCTTGAGGATCAGGTCCTTGCGCTTGGCCGGGTCCAGCTCGGTGCGCAACTGATCGGCGACCTTGTCGAACTCCGGATTCGAGTAGCGGCTGAAGTTCTGGCCGCGCCACTCGTTCGACTTGGAGGCCAACTGGGCCGTCGTCCATTGCACGAAGAAGTTGGTCGGGTCGGGCTGGTCGGAGCCGGAAGTGTACATCTGGACGTCGGCGTAGAAGTGGTTGATGTTGTCGGTGCTGCCCGCTGAGCCGTCGAAGAAGACGCTGGCGTTGACCGACTTCAACTCTGTATCGATGCCGATCTTGGCCCAGTTGGCCTTGATGAGTTCCTGGGTCGACTGGCGCACCGGGTTGACGCTGGTCTGGAACAGGATCTTCAACCGCTGGCCGTCCTTCGCGCGGATGCCGTCCGCGCCTTTCTTCCAGCCCGCCTCGTCCAGCAACTGCTCGGCCTTGGCCAGGTCGAACTTGCAGACGTCGAGCTTGTCGGTGTTGGGCGAGACGTAGTCGGGCGGGGCGTTGAGGACGTTGCACGTCGCCTTGCCGTACGCGCCGTACAACTGCTCGGCGATGGGCTTGCGGTCGACGGACATCGCCAGCGCCTGGCGCACCTTGGGGTCACTGAAGAAGGGGTGCTTGGTGCTCGGCTCGGAGCGCGCGCCGTCGACTTCCTTGTTGGGGTCGGCGAAGTTGATATTGAGGCGCTCGAACTGGCTGCTGGGCAGGGTGACGGCCTCGCCCTTGTTGAGGGCGATGAGAGGCTGCATGACCGTCCACGGCACCTGGAGGTTCCAGGCGTAGTCGGCGTCGCCGGTCTGGAAGACGGCGCGCGCCGCCGAGGTGGCGTCGCCGCCGCCCTTGATCTGGACTTCCTTGAAGAAGGGCTTGTTCGGGTCGCGGTAGTACTGGTTGGGCTCGTAGACGACGACGTCACCCGGCTTGAAGTCCTTGACGGCGTAGGCGCCTGTGCCCACGGGCTTGAGGTTGCCGGGCGCGTCCTTGGCCTTCTCGCCCATGTAGTCCTGGAACTGCTTCTTCTGGATGATGTGGCCGTTCTGCCCGACGAAGGCCTCGTAGGGGTTGGGGGTGGCGTTCTTGAGCGTCACCTTGACGGTGTACTTGTCAGGCGCTTCGACGTTGGCTACGTTCTCGACGAAGCGGGCGTTGACCGACGCCGTCTTGGGGTCCTTCATGTACTGGTAGGTGAACAGGACATCGTCGGCGGTGAAGTCGGTCCCGTCTGACCACTTGACCCCCTGCTTGAGCTTCCAGGTCACGCTCTTGCCGTCGGCCGCCACGCCACCGTTCTGGCGGGTGGGGACTTCAGCAGCCAGGGCAGCGACCGGGTTGCCGTCGGGGCCGATCCAGGCCAGCGGCTCCAGGGTCACGCTGGCGGCGTGGAAGTCCTTGGTGCCGGTGGCGAGTTGGGAGTTCAGGATGGTGGGGGCCTGCCAGTAGAGAATCTTGAGCGTGCCGCCCTGGCCGCGCGCGCCAGAGGCTTTGGCGGCGGGGGCGGTGGTGGGCTGGGCAGCGGCCGGGGCTGTCGTGGGCTGGGCAGCCGCCGGGGCCGTCGTAGGCTGGGCAGCGGCGGGGGCCGTTGTGGGCGCGGCAGGCTGGGCCGCTGTAGTGGGGGCGGGAGCCGGGGCGGCCGGCTGCTGGGCGCAGGCGGCGGCGACAAGGAGCAGCAGCAGTCCGATAAGGGCGAGAGCGAGGCGAGTCAACCGGGTACGGGGCATACGCGTGGTTCCTCCTCACAGGCTCTAACGCGGCGCGGCAAGCATGCGCCAGGCGGGCTGTTGAACTGGTGACGGATTCTACCGCGATTAGAGACGCGAGTCAAAGGGCCTTTTCCAGATACAGACCTGACAGGTTTTTGAAACCTGTCAGGTCTGTACGCAACGCCGTCAGACTACTTCTGCATCGTCCAGTCGGCGATGTTGTACAACTCGCCCGACCAGGAGTTCTGCTGCGGGCCTTGCAGGCCCTTGACCTTGGCCGAGGTGGGCTGGGTGCGGGCCACCAGCGGGATAACCACGACCTCGTTGACCAGCATGTCGTTGGCCTTGATGATGAGCTGGGCACGCTTGGCCGGGTCGATTTCCTTGATGACGTCCGCGACCAGCTTGTCGTAGTCAGGGTTCGACCAGCGGTGATAGTTGCTGCCGCGCCACTCGTTCGACTTCTGCGTGATCTCCTTGGTCGTCCAGAGGCCCAGATAGGTGTTGTACCCTGGGTCTTCGGAGTTGTTGGTGAACATCTCGATGTCGGCGTAGAACTTGGCGGCGGTGTCCGGATTGCCGGCGTCGCTAGAGAAGAACACCGTCGAGGGGATGGCCTTCAACTCCGTCTCGACGCCAATCTTCTGCCACGCGGCCTTGATGAGGTCCTGGGTCGCCTGGCGGACGGGGTTGACCGTCGTCTGGTACAGCAGCTTGAGACGCTGGCCGTCCTTCGCGCGGATGCCGTCGGCGCCCTTCTTCCAGCCGGCCTCGTCGAGCAGTTGCTCGGCCTTGGCCGGGTCGGCGTCACACTTGGTGTTCTTGGACTCGTACTCCGCCACGCCGACGACGATGTTGCACGTCGCCACGCCGGCCGGACCGTAGAGTTGGGTAGCGATCTGCTTGCGGTCAATCGCCAGCGCCAGGGCCTGGCGGACCTTGAGATCGCTCAGGATGGGGTGCTTGGTGCTCGGCTCGGCCTTCGCGCCGTCCACTTCCTTGTTGGGGTCGGCAAAGTTAATCAGCAGGCGCTCAATCGACGAGCTAGGCGCGATGACCAGCTCGCCCTTGGAGGTCGAGGCGCTGACCAGCGGGTTGATGACGGCCGCCGGTACCTGGAGGTTCCAGGCGTAGTCGGCCTCGCCGGTCTGGAGGACGGCGCGCGCCGCCGAGGTGGCGTCACCGCCGCCCTTGATCTGGACTTCCTTGAAGAAGGGCTTGTTGGCCTCGCGGTAGTTGGGGTTGATCTCGTAGGTCACGACGTCGCCGGGCTTGAAGTCCTTGACCATGTACGGACCGGTGCCGATGGGCTTGAGGTTGCCCGGGGCGTCCTTGGCCTTCTCGCCCATGTAGTCCTGGAACTGCTTCTTCTGGAGAATCTGACCGCGGTCGCTGACGAAGAGTTGGTAGGGATAGGAGGACGGCTCGGTGAAGGTCACCTTGACCGTCGTCTTGTCGACGGCCTCGACCTTTTCGATGCCCTTTGTCGTCGCGGAGTTGGTGGACGCCGTCTTGGGGTCGGACACGTACTGGTAGGTGAAGACCACGTCGTCGGCGGTGAAGTCGGAGCCATCCGACCACTTCACACCCGGCTTGAGCTTCCAGGTGATGCTCTTGAAGTCCGACGAGATACCGCCGTTCTGCTGAGTGGGAATCTCGGCGGCGAGGGCCGGAATGGGCTTGCCGTCCGCGCCGATCCACGCCAGCGGCTCGGTGACGAGCATAGCGGCGTGGTAGTCTTTCGTACCCTGGGCCAGGTGGGCGTTCAGAATGGTGGGGGCCTGCCAGTAGAGCATGCGGAGCGTGCCACCCGCGCCGCGGCCACCGGCGGCAGAGGCAGAGGCAGTGGTGGGTTGAGCGGCGGCAGGCGCCGTCGTAGGCG
>CAZLBQ010000203.1:0-10466 GCA_964557745.1 uncultured Anaerolineales bacterium | reverse complement strand
CCCTAGCCCCTGCGTAGACGTCGACCGCGTGTACCATTGTGCTGAAATCGTCCATGACAGTAGCGTCCGCAGCGTCGGCAGCGTCAGGGATCGGTCGCCGCGTCGGCTAAACGAACCGCCGATAGAACCTATCAATCCTATCGGCGGTCATCCACGCTGGCTCAGCTGGCCATCGTCCATCGTCCATTCCCCTACGCATCCTCCAACACAATCCCCGCCAGCGGGTCGTCCGGCAGGTGGCGCGCGTCGTTCCAGATGACCAGGTCCCACGGCCCGTCGTCCGTCCGCGTCACCACGCTCACCGACGTGTTCGCCACGACGTGGAAGAAGCGCAGGCGGTCCATGCCAATCCCCAGCACCGCCGCCACAAACAGCTTGATGGCCGCCCCGTGGGACACGATGCCCAGCGTCCCGCCCGGGTGCGCCCGCGCCAGCCGGTCCAGCGCCGCCGTCAGCCGCGCCTGGAGGTCGGCGTAATTCTCCCCGCCTGTCCGCCGCACATCCTCGCCGCGCCGCCACGCCGCCCACTCGTCGGGGAAGCGCTCGGCCACCTCGCGGTTCGACAACCCGGCCCACGCCCCGACGTTAATCTCCCGCAGCCCGCTATCCGGGATGGGCGCGATGCCCAGCCGCGCGCCGACCGCCTGCGCCGTCTCGAACGCCCGCTGCAAGTCCGACGCGTACAGCGCATCCAGGCGGACCTCCGCCCGGTGCAGCCGCTCGGCCAGGCGGCGCGCCTGGTCGCGGCCCCGCTCGTTCAGCCCGACGCCGCGATGCCCCTGGTAGACGCCCAGGCGGTTGGCGTCCGTCTCGCCGTGGCGCATGAGAAGGAGGGTGGTGGTTGTCATAAGTAGTCGAGGCAGGCCTTGTACATGACGTCCGTCGGCGGCGCGACGCCCGTCCACATCTCAAACGCGATGGCCCCCTGGTAGACCAGCATCCCCAGGCCGTCCACCGCCCGCGCCCCGTGCGCCTTCGCCGTCTTCAGGAAGCGCGTCGCCAGCGGGTTATACACCAGGTCATACACCGTCGCGCTGTCCGGGATGCGCAGCTCGGCGGGCCACGGCGACCCCTCGACGCGCGGCGCCATCCCCAGCGACGTCGTATTGACAATCAGCCCCGGCCGGCAGCGCGTCTCCCGCGCCAGGTCGGTGATGGGGTGCGCCTCCAACCGCCCGCGCGGGAAGGCCGGCCGCAGGTCGCTTACCAGCGCCTCGGCCCGCTCGACGTGGCGGTTGTAGATGATGACGTCCGCCGCCACCGACGCCAGGGCATACACAATGGACCGCGCCGCGCCCCCCGCGCCCAGGACGACGGCCCGCTGCCCGCCCGGCTCGCAGCCCACGTCGCGCAGCGCCCGCAGGAAGCCCGGCCAGTACTTGTTGTCGCCGTGGATCTGGCCGTTAATGACCAGCGTGTTGACCGCGCCGATGGCCCGCGCCGCCGGCGCGATGTCGTCCCGCACGCTCATCACGGCCTGCTTGTGGGGGATGGTGACATTGGCCCCCGCGAAGCCCAGCGCCACCAGCCCCTCGACCGCCGCCACCAGCCGCTCCGGCGGCACGGCGAACGGGACATACGCCCAGTCCAGCCCCAGCGCGGCGAAGGCGGCGTTGTGCATGGCGGGCGACAGCGAGTGCGCCACCGGCCAGCCCAGCACGCCCGCGATGCGGGTGCGGCCCGTGATGGTCACGGCTGCCCCTCGTCGGTCAGCAGTTCAATGTCCGCCCCCAGCGCCCGCAGCGTCTCGACAAAGCGCGGGAACGAGTCCGCGATACACGCCACGTCCGACACCACCGTCTCCCCCTCGGCGGCCAGCCCCGCCACGGCCAGCGCCATCGCCAGCCGGTGGTCGCCGTGGCTGTCGACGTGCGCCCCGCGCAGCCGGCGCGGCCCCACGACGCGGAACCCGTCGGGCCGCTCCTCGATGGCCGCCCCCAGCTTGCGCAGCTCCGTGACCGTCGTCAGCACGCGGTCCGTCTCCTTGACCCGCAGCTCGCCCGCGTCGCGCACGACCGTCTCCCCCTCGGCCTGCGTCGCCGCCACGGCCAGGATGGGCAACTCGTCAATCAAGCGCGGGATGAGCGCCCCGCCGATGGCCGTCCCGCGCAGCCGCGTCCCCAGCCCGGCGATGGCCGCCACCGGCTCGCCCGCCGCCTCGCCCGCCTCGAACTCCAGGCGCATCCCCATCGCCCGCAGCGCGTCCAGCGCGCCCGTCCGCGTCGCGTTGACGCCCACGTTCTCCAGTTCAACCTCGGCGTGGGGCAGGATGGCCGCCGCCACCAGCGGGAACGCCGCCGACGAGATGTCCCCCGGCACGTTCACCGCGAGCGCCCGCAGCGGCTGGCTCAGCGGCCGCACCGTCACC
This sequence comes from uncultured Anaerolineales bacterium, assembly GCA_964557745.1. Taxonomy (GTDB): domain Bacteria; phylum Chloroflexota; class Anaerolineae; order Epilineales; family JAHCIE01; genus JAHCIE01. The sequence goes on along the minus strand of CAZLBQ010000203.1, from coordinate 8,098 downwards.
CGGTCGCCGTCCCGCGTCAAGCTGGCCCCCATCGCGCTCAGCAGGCGCTCGGTGTGGTCACGCGTCGGGGCCGGCTCGCGCACCGTCGTCGGCCCGGCCGCGAACAGCCCCGCCAGCAGCACCGCCGACTTGACCTGGGCGCTGGCGACGGGCAGGGTGTAGTCGATACCCCGCAGCCCGCCCCCGCGCACGGCCAGCGGCGGCAGGCTATCGTCGGCGCGGCCCAGCAGCGTCGCCCCCATCGCCCGCAGCGGAGCGATGACGCGACCCATCGGGCGGCGGCGCAGTTGGGCAGCCCCCGTCACGAAGCTGGTGAAGGCGTGCCCCGCCAGCAGGCCCAGCAGCAGGCGGATCGTCGTCCCCGACGTTCCACAGTCCAGCACGTCACTCGGCTCGCGCCAGCCGCCGCGCCCGCGCACCGTCAACTCGGTCGGGCTGTGGACCTCGACCTCGGCCCCCAGCGCCCGCACGATGGCGATGGTGGTCAGGCAGTCGTTGGCGGGCAGGAAGTTGTGAACGCGCGTCGCGCCGTCTGCCAGAGAGCCGAGCAAAACGGCGCGATGTGAAACTGACTTATCCCCGTCCACGGCGACGCGCCCCCGCAGGGGCCGCCCCGGCCGCACGCGCAACCGCTGCATGGCGCTGTCCTTCCTGTCGTTCTCATCAAACTCTAAGCATCGCCACCGCGTCTGTCAAACTAGGCTTCGCCCATGACGATGGACGATGGACGAAGGACGCGGATACATTCCTAAAAGTATTATCGGCGTTCATCGGCGGTTGGTTCAATCGTCCATCGTCCATCGTCCGTCGTCCATCGTCAATACAGCAGGACACCGGCGAGGGCCGCCAGCGCCAGGATGACCAGCACCGGCACCCGGTTCCACACCGCCAGCCCCAGCGCCGCCAGCGCGATACCGATGGCCCGCGCGTCGATGCCACTCTCCTGGAAGATACCGTACAGGATGACCAGGAACACGCCCACGACCGCCAGGCTCAGCCCGCGCACGAACCCCTCCACCGCCGGGTGGTGGCCGATGCGGTTGTAGAGCGCCAACGCCAGCAGGACCAGCAGCGGCGGGATGACAATGGCGATGGCCGCCAGCACGCCGCCCGGCACGCCCTGGACGAGGTAGCCCAGCGCGATGACCCACAGCCCCGTTGGGCCGGGCGTCACCTGCCCAATGGCGAGCGCCTCGGCGAACATCTGGTCCGTCGCCCAGCCGAGGGGGATGAGGTCGTCGTAGAGGATGGGCAGGTTGCCCGTCCCGCCCGTCGAGAGCAGCGACGCCTTGAGGAACAGCCAGAAGAGGAGAAAAGGGTTCATCGTGAGTACCGAGTGCTGAGTGCCGAGTGCCGAGTGCCGCGCGCTACCTACCCACTTCGCCTGCCTCCCCCGGCTCCCCTGCGCCCCCGCTCCCCTGCGCCCCTGCCTTCTGCCTTCCGCCTTCCGCTCTCCAGTGGTACAGCGCTCCCAGCGCGCCGCCCAGCACGAGCAGGAGCATCACCGGCAGGTGGGTAACGGCTGCCAGGACGATGCACAGCGCCAGGATGAGGGCGTAGGCCACGAAGCTGCCCCGCCCCTCGCGCCGCGCCGTCACCAGGATCGGCTCGGCCAGCTTCCATGACATAATCAGCCCCAGGCCGACCGTCGCCGGCACGATGCCCTTGAGCGCCGCCTGGACCAGCGGCAGCCCCTGGATGGTGGCGTAGACCGCCGTCACCAGCAGCGTGACGGTGACGCTGGGGAAGAGTAGCCCGAACAGGCAGACGGCGACGCCCAGCGGCCCGCGCAGCCGCCAGCCGATGAGCGTCGTCAGCGCCAGCAGGTTGATGCCCGGCGTCATCTGGCAGATGGCCCAGTAGCGGGTAAACTCGTCGTCGCTGACCCAGCGCCGGCGGTCCACCGTCGCCTGGTAGATGAGGTAGCGGGTCACACTCCCGCCGCCAAAGGACTGCACGCCAATGGACAGCCAGTCGCGGAGCAGGGGGAGAAGGCCGGGGTGGGAAGGGTTGGAAGGCATAGGCCGCCGTGGGAAGGGTTGGAAGTCAATAGGAAGGGTAGGAAGGCTCGTGAGACTGTCAACCTGAGTGGAGCGCAGCGTCTGCTCTGGGGACGTTGGCGGAGCAGATGCCTCCGTGCGTTCGGCATGACAGGCGGCGGGTCGCCCGTCAGGTCTTCTTGCGCTCGGCCCACGCCAGGCGCGTCTGGCGCGCCTCCTCCAGCCGGGGCCGCAGCTCCGCCGCCTCGGCCTCGTCGCCCGCTTCGAGCAGCGTCACCAACTGCCCCAGGCGGCGGTGGAAGCGCGCCGCCATCGCGGCCACGTAGCGGCGGTTCGTCGCCAGAATGTCCATCATCATCGCCAGGTCGCTGGCCGCCAGCCGGCTCGTGTCGCGGAAGCCGCTCGCCGCCAGCGCCCACACCAGGTCGTCCTCGTCGGCCACCTCGTCGGCCACGCCCACCAGCGCCACGGCCAGCAGGTAGGGCAGGTGGCTGATGGCCGCCACCAGCCGGTCGTGGCGGTCGGGTTCGAGCATCACCGGCCGCGCCCCGACAATCTCCACCATCCGCCGCACCCCCGCCGTCGCCGCCGGGTCCGTCCGCGCCAGCGGCGTGATGGGCCACGTCGCCCCGACGTACAGCCCGGCCTCGGCGGCGTCCAGCCCGGCCACCTCCTTGCCGCACATCGGGTGCCCACCCACCGGCTGGACGTGCCACGGGACCTCGGCCATCGCCCGCATGATGGCCGCCTTGGTGCTGCCCATGTCGGTCAGGACGGCCCCCGACCGCATGCGCTCGGCCACCTCCGGTATCTGCGCCAGCAGGGTGCGCACCGGCGTGGCGAGGACGACCAGGTCCGCCTCGGCCACCCCCTCGGCCAGGCTGGTCGTCGCCGTGTGCGCCGCGCCCACCTGGACGGCCTGCTCGGCCACGACGGCCCGCCGCGCCACCCCGACCACGCGCACGTCGGGGCAGCGCTCGCGCAGCGCCAGCCCCAGCGAGCCGCCCATCAGCCCCATCCCGACAATGGCGACCGTCCGAAAGGGTAAGTCCATAGCGTCTCGGTGCTACACCGTCCGCCCGACGGCCGGCGCCAGCGTGCGCAGGTCGTTCATCAACTGGGCGAACGTCTCCGGCTTAATCTGCTGCGCCGCGTCCGACAGGGCGTCGCTGGGGTGGCTGTGGACCTCGATGATGAGGCCGTCGGCCCCCACCGCCACCGCCGCCTTGCTCACCGGCGCCACCAGGTCCCACTTGCCCGTCGCCTGGCTGGGGTCGACAATGATGGGCAGGTGGGTCAACTGCTTGAGCAGCGGCACAGCGTTGATGTCCAGCGTGAAGCGCGTCGCCGTCTCGAAGGTGCGGATGCCCCGCTCGCACAGCATGACGCGTGAGTTCCCGGCGGCCAGGATGTACTCCGCCGCCATCAATAGTTCCTCAATGGTATTACTCATGCCGCGTTTGAGCAAGACCGGGCGGCCGCTCTCGCCCGCCGCCGTCAGCAGGGCGAAGTTCTGCATGTTGCGCGTCCCAATCTGGAGCACGTCGGCGTACTCCCGCACCAGCGGCATGTCCCGCGTCGACACCACCTCCGTCACCACCGGCAGCCCCGTCGCCTCGCTCGCCTCGCGCAGCAGCTTCAAGCCATACTCGCCCAGCCCCTGGAACGAGTAGGGCGAGGTGCGCGGCTTGAATGCCCCGCCGCGCAGGACCGTCGCGCCTGCCTCCTTGACGGCGTGGGCAATCTCTAGAATCTGGTCGCGGCTCTCGACGGAGCATGGCCCGGCCATGACGGCCACCGCCGGCCCGCCCACGCTGTGGCCGTTGAGCTGGATGACCGTGTCGTGGGGGTGGAACTCGCGCCCGGCCAGCTTGTACGGGCGCAGCACGCGCGTCACCCGCTCGACGCCGGGCATCCGCTCGTAGGGTTCGGGGCGCTTCTCGCGGTCGTCGCCGATGACGCCGATGACGGTGCGCTCGACACCGTAGATGGGATGGGTCTTGAACCCCTCCTCTTCGATTTTGCTGATAACGGCGGCGATCTCGTCGGGCGCCGCGCCCATCTTCATGATGATAATCATGATTGGCTCCTTCGGTTGACAACGGACGATGGACGATAGACGATACAAAGACTGGTAGTCATCGTCTGTCGTCTATCGTCCATCGTCCTGAACTAGACGGCCAGCGCCGGCTGCGCCGCGCCGACGCGCCGGTCCACGGCGGCGGCGATGCGCCCCAGGCGCTGCATCAACTGGCTGAACTGGTCGGGCGTCAGCGACTGCGCGCCGTCGGACAGGGCGCGCTCCGGGTGGTCATGCACCTCGATAATCAGCCCGTCCGCCCCGGCCGCGATGGCCGCCCGCGACGCCGCGTCCACCAGCTCGCGCTTGCCCGTGGCGTGGCTGGGGTCAACGATGACCGGCAGGTGGGTCAGGCTCTTGAGCGCCGGGACGGCGTTGATGTCCAGGGTGTTGCGGGTGAAGGTCTCGAAGGTGCGGATACCGCGCTCGCACAGCATGACGCGGTAGTTGCCGTGGGACAGAATGTACTCGGCGGCCATCAACAGCTCCTCGATGGTCGACGACATGCCCCGCTTCAGGAGGACCGGGCGGTGCGACTCGCCCACGGCGTGGAGCAGGGCGTAGTTCTGCATGTTGCGCGTGCCAATTTGGAATATATCGGCGTACTGGGCGACCAGGGAGACTTCGGCGGGGGCCATGACCTCGGTGACGACGAGCAAGCCCGTCGCGTCGCCCGCCTCGCGCAGGATCTTCAGGCCGGCTTCGCCCATGCCCTGGAAGGCGTAGGGCGACGTGCGCGGCTTGAACGCCCCGCCGCGCAGGACCGTCGCGCCGGCCTCCTTGACGGCGTGGGCGATGTCCATGACCTGCTCGCGGCTCTCCACCGAGCACGGCCCGGCCATGACGACAATCTCCTCGCCGCCGATACTCACCCCGTTGAGGGTGATGACCGTATCCGGCGGGTGGAAGTCGCGGCTGGCGAGCTTATACGGCTTGAGGATGCGGACGACGTTCTCCACGCCCTCCAGCATCTCCCACTGCGTCGGCTCCAGGGGCCGCTCGTCGCCGATGACGCCGATAATCGTCCGCTCCACACCCTGAGAGATGTGGGCGCGGAAGCCCAACTCCTCGATGCGCGACAGCACCGCGCCAATCTCACGTTTCGACGCTCCCGACCGCATCACGATGACCATAATCCTTACTCCTCTCTGCCTGACCTAACGCGATCGGGGCGCAGCCTCTCTGCGCCCCGTATGTACACGTGGACAATCTCGCGCGCCGTGCGCGTCGTGTTCCAATGGATGAGGACGCGGATGCAGCGCGGCAGCGCCCCCGGCACGCCCATCTCGTGATTGCACAGCAGGGCCACGTCGTGCCAGCCAAACTGCGTCCGCACCACGGCCGGGAACTCGGCGTCGAGGTCCGGCGTGGTCGAGAAGATGACGCTGGCGATGTCGTCGGGCTGGATGCCGTTGACCTCGATGAGGCGCTGCACCATGTCCGCCGTCGCCTCGACAATCGCGTCGCGGGTGTTGGCGGCGCACGTCGTCGCGCCCCGCACCCCCCGGCACACCACGGGCCGGCCCTGCTCGCCGTCAGTGGGCTGCTCGTCGCTCATCCCGCCTCCGTTATGGGTCAGCGATAACAAAAAGCGCGGGGCTGGTGGCCCCACGCTTGCTGTGTCCTCTCTGTCAGGTGCTCAGGCTTTGCGGTTCGGCCTGGCGTGGGGCATGACAAACAGCGGCTTCGTAAAGTAAAAGCCGCTAAAGCTAAAGTAATAGCCGCCACGCCAGTTCGCGTGCATCCTGCCTTCTCCTTGACGGAGAGCTTACCACAAAACCAAGCGCGTGTCAATCATCTGATTGACCGATTCTACACCTGTAACGCGCGCCGACGGGGAAAAGATACGCCCCGCCCCGTTCCCAAAATGGACCGATTTTGGACTGTAACCCACCCTCTGCATCTTGACTGTCGCCTGTCGACACGATATAGTTAGCCGTAGTCCACGGCAAGCAAGGGGAATAACCATCGTATGCTGAACGGTGTCATCTTCTGGGCGGCGGCCGTCGCCATCGTCGTCGTCCAGGTCTGGATCATCGTCTCCACCCGCCGCGCCGACGCCAGCGCCGACACGACGCCCGCCCGCTTCCACGGCAACATGCGCGTCGAGCTGGCGTGGACCGTCCTGCCCGCCGTCCTGCTGCTCGGCATCCTCGTCTATACCGCCCAGGCGCTCGGCCTGCTCCGCTCATTCTGATACGAAGGGGACGTATGGCTCGTCTGTCTGCACAATCCCTGCACCAGCGTTGGGTGACGCGCCCGCTGTGGCTGGCGCTGGCCCTGCTTGGCGGCCAGGCCGGCCTGTGGGCCGTCAGCGGCCCGCGCGCCGCCTCGCCTGTCGTGTTCACCGTCCAACTCGCCCTGGGCATGGCGATGCTGGCGTTTCTCATCGCCGCCTACATGGCGGCCCGCTTCGGCCCACCCCTGGCGCGCCCGGCCGTCGCCGTCGGCCCCGACATGACCCGCACCCGCGCCCGCCGCGACGGCTACCCGCGCCTCATCCTGGGCACGACGCTGCTGGCCTACGCCCTCATCGTCACCGGCGCCCTCGTCGCGGGCCTGAGCGCCGACACCGTCTGCCGCGGCTTCCCCCTGTGCGAGGGGGCGCAGGGGGCGCTCGGCGTCCTCCAGACGGGGCACCGCCTGATGACCGTCCTGACCAGCGTCCTGCTGGTCGGTGTCCTGGCCCAGACGTACCGCACCCAGCGCGGCCCGGCCCTGCGCCTGATGGCCTGGGCCGTCGTCCTCCTGTTCGGCGTCCAGTCGCTGTTTGGCCTGGGGAACGTCTTCTTTGACCTGGCGACAAGCGTGCGCCTGCTGCACCTGGCGTGCAGCGCCCTGGCCTGGGGCAGCCTGGTCGCCCTGACCATGCTGGCCTACGCCACCCCCCAGCCGCGCCGCGTCGCCGTGGCCCGCGCCGACGGCGAGACGGCGGGCGGGCGGGGCGCGGTCATCCGCCTGTACATCACCCTGGCCAAGCCGCGCATCATTGTGCTGCTGCTAGTGACGACCTGGGCCGCCATGTACATCGCCACGCCGACCGCGCCGCCCCTGGGCCTCGTGCTGTGGACGATGCTCGGCGGGGCGCTCGCGGCGGGGGGCGCCAACGCCATCAACATGTACCTCGACCGCGACATCGACGTCCTCATGGGCCGCACGGCGCGCCGCCCTCTGCCCAGCCACAAGCTCGACCCGCGCCACGCTCTGGTCTACGGCGTCACCCTCGGCGTCCTGTCGTTTGTCGTCCTGACTGTGTTTGTCAATCTGTTGAGCGCCGTCCTGGCGCTGGCGGGCCTGCTGTTCTACGTGTTCATCTACACCCGGCTGCTCAAGCGCACCACGACGCAGAACATCGTCATCGGCGGCGCGGCGGGCGCCATCCCGCCCATGGTCGGCTGGGCCGCCGCGACGGGCCAGCTCTCGCTAGCCGCGCTGTGGCTGTTCATCATCGTCTTCTACTGGACGCCGCCCCACTTCTGGGCGCTGGCGCTGGTGCGCAAGACCGACTACGCCCGCGCGGGCGTGCCGATGCTGCCCGTCGTCATGGGCGACGCCGAGGCGCGCAAGCAGATCCTCCTGTACTCCGTCCTGATGGTGGCCTTGAGCGTCCTGCTCGTCCCGCTGCACGTCATGGGTCTGGTCTACCTGGCGCTGGCGCTGGGGATGGGCGGGGTCTTTATCTGGTACGCGGTCGGCCTCGTCCGCGACGGGACGCACGCGGCGGCCTGGAAGCTCTACAAGTACTCGCTGCTCTACCTGGCGCTCCTCTTCGCGGCCATGGTCATCGACCACGCCCTGGCCGGGAGCCTGCCGTCGTCCGTCGTCGCCCTCCTGTGGCCGTAGTCCCCAGCCGTAGCGCTGACTTTAGTCGGTTTGCTGACTGAAAGTCGGCGCTACACGATGGAGCTTGCCCCTATGTCCAACCGGCTGCGCATCTCGACCGGCACGCCCTGGGAGGCGGCCGTCGGCTACTCGCGCGCCATCCGCGTCGGTAACACCGTCTGGACGGCGGGCACGA
>CAZLBQ010000202.1:0-10539 GCA_964557745.1 uncultured Anaerolineales bacterium | reverse complement strand
CCGACGCTGGGCGTCGAAGGCGTACGGGAATAAGGACGCGCCGCGTGAAACTCGTTCTCTTTGACATCGACGGCACGCTGCTCCACGCGGGCGGCGCGGGTCTCAAGGCTACGCTCGACTCGCTGCGTGACTTCTACGGCGTCCCGCAGGCCCCGCCCGACTATAGCATGGCGGGCAAGATCGACACCCAGATTGTCTTCGAGTTGCTGGACCACGCGGGTATCGAGCCGACAGGGGCGCGGGCGCGCCTCAATGACTACTGGCAGGCCTATATTGAGGCGCTGGAGCGGGAGATTCCCGTCCATGCGGTGACGGCGCTGCCCGGCGTGCTGCCGCTGCTCGCCCACCTGCGCGAGCATCCGGAGGCCCTGCTTGGCCTGCTCACCGGCAACCTGGGCCAGGCGGCTCACATCAAACTGCGCGCCGCCGGCATCGACCCGGCCCAGTTTGTCGTCGCCGCCTATGGCCACGAGGCTGAGAGCCGCGCTGACCTGCCGGCGCTGGCCGTCGCTCGCGCGGAGGCGATGACAGGTCAGCGCTTCGCGGGCAAAGATGTCGTCATCATCGGCGACACGCCGATGGACGTCCAGTGTGGCGAGAGCCTGGGCGTGCGGACGGTTGGCGTCGCCACCGGCCGCTACTCCGTCGCGGATCTGCAGGCCGTCGGCGCGGATGTCGTCTTCCCCGACTTCTCCGACACGCCTGCTGTGCTAGAAGCGATTCTGGACGACTAGACTCTTCTATCCCCTCATCCCCTGTCCCCTTCCCCCACTCAGGGGGGAAGGGGCACATCATGGATGGCAGCCCTCTCCCCGTGTGGGAGAGCGGCAGGGGGTGAGGGGCGAGGGAAGCCTTAGCCCCTTACACCCGCTCCACCGCCGCGCCTAGCGCGCGCAACTTGTCGTCCAACTTCTCGTAGCCGCGGTCGATCTGGCGGATGTTGCTAATGACGCTCCGTCCCTCGGCGACGAGCGCCGCCAGCAGCAACGCCATGCCCGCCCGAATATCGGGACTGGGCAGGCCCGTCGGGTCGGCGTGCAGCCGGTTCGGCCCCACCACCACGGCGCGGTGCGGGTCGCACAGGACGATACGCGCCCCCATGTCGATGAGGCGGTCGACAAAGAACATACGGCTCTCGAACATCTTCTCATGAATGAGAATCGTCCCCGCCGCCTGGGTGGCGACGACCAGCGCAATGCTCATCACGTCGGCCGGGAAGCCGGGCCAGGGCATGTCCTCGATCTTGGGCACCGCCCCGCCCAGGTCCTCGCGCACCTGAAGCCGCTGGCCGCTAGGGATGATGAGGTCGTTGCCCTCCAACCGCATGCGCACGCCGAGCCGCTGCTCGAACACCAGCCGAATCATGTGCAGGTGATCGGGCACCACGCCGCAAATGCGCAACTCACCGTAGGTGATGGCCCCCAGGCCAATCCAACTGCCAATCTCGGTGTAGTCGGGGGAGACGCGGAACTCCGTGCCGTGGAGGCTGTCCACGCCCTCGACGACGAGCACGTTCGTCCCGATGCCAGTGATGCGGGCTCCCATCTGGTTCAGGCAGTTGGCGAGGTCCTGGATGTGCGGCTCTGAAGCGGCGTTACGGATCATCGTCGTCCCCTTGGCCAGCACCGCTGCCATCAACGCGTTCTCTGTCGCCGTGACGCTCATCTCGTCCAGCACCATGTCAGTCCCCGTCAACGCCCGCGCCTTCATGTGGAGCATGCCGTCCACCCGCACATCCGCGCCCAGCGCCTCAAAGGCCAGCAGGTGGGTGTCGAGGCGGCGCCGCCCAATCACGTCGCCGCCCGGCGGCGGCAATTCGACATGGCCGGCCCGCGCCAGCATCGGCCCCGCCAGCAAGACCGAGGCGCGGATGTCGCGGCACCGTTCCGGATCGAGCGCCGCCGGTTGCAGACGGCTGGCCCGCAATTCCAATGCGTGATCGCCGGCGCTGCTGACGTCGACACCCAACTGGCTCAGCAGCTCGCACATCGTCCGCACGTCGCGGATGTCGGGCACGTTGCGCAGAATCACCGGCTCGTCGGTCAGCACCGTCGCCGCCAGCAAGGGCAGCGCGGCGTTCTTATTGCCGCTCGGCGTCACCGAGCCGTTCAGGGGCCGGCCGCCGTCAATGATGAATTTGTCCATTCTACCTCCGGTTGCAGGTTGCAGGTTGAAAGTTGCAGGCTAGACGTTGAAGGTCATCATCCTAAACCTTCAACCTGTACCCTTCAACTTTCGACCGAAACAGAGACCGGCGCGCCGACGCCCGTGCCCAGCGCCTGCGCCGCGTCGCCGCCGTTCACCGCCACCTCCACGCGCCCGCTACTCCCGATATAGGCGACGAGGCCGCCCGGCGGGACGTCGCTGAAGGTGCGCTTCAGGGGGATGCGCTGCCCGCCCACCGCCACTGTCGCCTCGCCAACACGCAACGGCACCGAGAGGCTCGCTGGCGTCAGGGTCGTGATCAGATTGCCGAAGTGGTCCACGTGCAGCACCTCACCACGCCAACTCCCCTCGGCCTCCATCTCCGTGGCGAGTGGTGGCAGGCGGACTGGGTCCTCGATGGCGACGCCCATCCTCTCCAGCGTCGCCCCGCGCGCCAGGTACGCGCCGACCGGGGCGAAGATGTCGCGCCCGTGGAACGTCGCGCTCGGCGCGGGCCGCCAGAGCGACGGGTCCGTCAGGGCCACGTAGGCTTGCAAGCTGAGAACAGGGGATTGGGGGTTAGCGACGGACACGTCGGTCTGCTCGATGATGAAGTCCAGGCAGGCGGGGAGCAGGCCATTGTCCGGCCCGACGAACGTGCCCACCGTTGTCCCGACCGCCACGGCGCGGCGCGCGCTGCCCACCCCTGGGTCCACGACGGCGACGTGGACTGTGTCAGGCGGGAAGAAGGGGGCCGCTGTGCTCAGGACGTAGGCCGCCTGGCGGACCGCGCCGGGCGCGATGGCGTGGCTCACGTCGACGAGCGTCGCTGTCGGCAGTAAGGTCAAGATGACCCCCTTCATGGCAGCGACGTAGCCGTCTTCCGCGCCGAAGTCGGTGGTCAGGGTGATGATGGGCATAGAGCAGCGGTCTCCTGGCGCTTATTATACTCTTATCGGTAGGGAGGGGAAGATAAAAGAAGGCTGGCCGCAGACCTGACAGGTTTTCAAAACCTGTCAGGTCTGCAAAAAGACGCGGGCCTGCATGAGGTCCGCGTCTTTCGTCGGGGGATAAGGTTTCTATCACGCTGGGGCGTTCAGGCCGCAGTCCCCGCTGAACAAGCGCTGTGTCTAGCGGGAACGGGAGCCTGAACGCCCCCGCTTAGACGAGGGCGTTCCGTTTGAGGTCGCGGGAATCGTTCGCGCGCCGCTACTTCCTGGTCTGCACGCCTAGCTCGCGCAGCGCCTCCATGAGTTGCGGGTCCTTGGCCGACAGCGCCTGGTCGGCGGTCATGCCCTTCAGGTTGCTCGGCGAGATGAACTCGTCGTTGGGCGTCAGTTCGACCTTGGTGTCCGGGTCGATGCCCTGGCGGCGGATGAGGCGCTCGCCCGGCGTCAGCCACTCCGACGTGCCCAGCACCAACTCCGACCCATCCGACAGCTTGAACGTCGACAGGATCGTCCCCGTGCCAAACGTTGTCTGACCGACGAGCTTGGCGCGGTTGTGGAACTGGAGCGCGCCCGCCGTGATCTCCGCCGCGCTGGCCGAGCCTTGATTGATGAGCACGACCATCGGGATGTCGAGGGCCACGCCTCCCCGCTGCGCGGTGTAGTCCGTCGTCTTGCCGTCGCGGTCGCGCTGCTTGAGGAGGACTGTCCCCTGCGGTACGAACTGGCTGCCGACGCTGATGGCTTCGTTGAGTAGGCCGCCAGGATTATTGCGCAGGTCGAAGACGATGCCTGTCGCGCCAGCCTGCTTGGCGGCGTTGATGGCCGCCTGCAACTCACGCGTCGCGCCGTCGCTGAACTTGTTGAGGCGAATATCGGCAATCGTCGTCCCCGGCACCATCTGCCAGGTGACAATCTGCTCCTTGATCTTGGCGCGGGTGATGGTCAGGTTGAGGGTCTCGCCGGTCGAGGGGCGCAGGATGGTCAGGTTGACGTCGGTCCCTTCGGGGCCACGAATGCGGTTGATGACCTCGTCCAGCCCCAGGTCGAGGGTGTCCTCGCCGTTGACCTTCATGATGACGTCATTGGGCTTGATGCCGGCCTTCTCGGCGGGCGTGTTCTCAATCGGCGTCACAATCACGGGCCGGTTGTCCTTGCGCGTCACCTCGGCCCCAATGCCCGTAAACGACGAGTTGATCCACTGGCGGTTGGCCTCGGCCTCCTTCGGGCTGAGGAAGCGCGTGTGACCCTGGTCGCCCAGCGAGTCGAGCATGCCCTGGATGGCGCCGTAGGTCATTTTCTGGTCGTCGACGGCCTTCGTATCCACATAGTTGTTCTGGACCAGCCGCCAGGCTTCCCAGAAGACCTTGAACCGATCTTGCGTCTCGGCCGGCTGCGTGCCATCGGTCACCGGCAGCACCTGGGCCAGCGGCCCAGTCGTGCCGCGCATGGCGACCGCCGTGCCGACGACGCCCGTCAAAAAGCTGCACATGAGCAGAGTGCTTGCGATCAAGACAACAACCAGAATCTTTACGACACGCATGGCGCTACCTCAGTTGTCGGGAGTGCTTAAATTATGACGACACTCTCGTTAGACGCCAAACCCCCGCCATTTCTTTGCACATTTGGGCCGCTGGGACTAATCTCTCATCAAACTCATATCTTGAGGAGCCACCCATGAGTCGCTTTGCTCACAAGAGCTTCTGGCTCGGCGCCGACCCGTACACGCCCGACCCGCCCCTGGCCGGGCCGCAGCGCGTCGACGTCGCTGTCATCGGCGGCGGCTTCGCCGGGCTGTCCACCGCCTACCACGTCAAGGCCGCCGCGCCGGACAAGCGCGTCGTCGTCCTGGAGTCCGACGTCGTCGGCTACGGCGCGAGCGGGCGCAACGCCGGCTTCGCCATGACGCTGTTCGGCTTTACCCTCGAAATCACCAAACTCCGCTTCGGGGCAACGCGGGCTAAAGAGGCCTTCGACTTCATGAGCCAGGCCGTCGACCACGTCGTCGCCTTTACCCAGCAGCACAGCATCGACTGTGACCTGGAGAAGACGGGCTACCTGGCCGTCGCGACAACGCCCGCCTACCGCCAGCGCCTCGAACATGAGCTGGCGCTGGCCGAGAGCCTGGGTATTCGGTCGTTTCGCTGGCTGGATGAAGGGGAGATGCGGGCGCGGGTCAACTCGCCAACGTACCTGGGCGCGCGCTGGGACCCGCAGTGCGCCCTGCTCAACCCGGCCAAGCTCAGCCGAGGTCTCAAGCGCGTGGCGCAGGCGGCAGGCGTCGAGGTCTACGAGGCGACGCCCGTCCTGACCTTCACGCCGGGCCGCCAGCGTCTGCTCATCGAGACACCGGGCGGCGTGGTCGACGCTGAGAAAGTCGTCTTCGCCACCAATGCCTACGCCGTGCGCTTCCCCCAGCTCCAGAACAAGCAGTGGCCGGTCTTCACCTACATCGTGCTGACTGAGCCGCTGAGCGAGCGCCAGTTGGCGGAGATTGGCTGGCGCGGGCGCGAGGGGGTCGAGGACGCCCGCAACCTCATCCACTACTACCGCCTGACGGCGGACAACCGCCTGCTCATGGGCGGCAGCGATGTCCAGGTCACGTACGGCGGCGACTTGAACCGCGACATCCACGCCCCGACGTTCGCCCAGTTGGAACGCGACATTGTGACGACGTTCCCGGCCCTGCGCGGCGTCAAGTTCACCCACCGCTGGGGTGGGCCGGTATCCGTCCCGCTCGACTTTGCGCCCGCCTTTGGCTATCTGGGCGGCGACAGGCGCATCGTCTACAGCCTGGGCTGCGTGGGGCACGGCGTATCGCTGATGAACTACGCCGGGCTGCTCCTGCGCGACCTCGTTCTGGAGCAGGACAGCGACCTGACGCGCCAGTTCTTCGTCAACCGCTTCGTCATCCCGCTGCCGCCGGAGCCGTTGCGCTTCGCCGCCGCCCAAGCCATCCGCGGCGCGCTCCAGGCCGAGGACCGCTGGCACGAACATGTGAAGTGATGGACATAACAAGACCTGACAGGTTTTTGAGAACCTGTCAGGTCTGTCTGGTTCACTCTGTTAATTCTGGCTGTCAGGCCTTGCGCGCCAGTTGGATCTCGAGGTGGACCTTGATCTCGTCGCCGACGAGCCAGCCGCCCGCCTCCAACGCCACGTTCCAGTTCAGGCCCCAGTCCTTGCGGTTCACGCGCGCGTCGGCGCTGAGCGCCCACTTCTCGTTGCCCCACGGGTCGCGGCCCCGGCCCTCGTCCACCACGTCCCACACCACCGGCTTCGTGACGCCGCGGATGGTCAGGTCGCTGGTCACTTTGTAACGCTGGCTGCCCTGAGGCTCGACCTTCGTCGTCTTGATGGTGATGGTCGGGTGGGTCTGGACATCGAAGAAGTCGGGCGAGCGCAGGTGGTCGTCGCGCTGGCTCATGTTGGTGTCCACGCTGGCGGCTTCGATGCTGCCTTCGGCGCTGGACAGGAGCGGGTTGGCCTCATTGTAGGTGATGACCCCGCTGAAGCGGTTGAAGCGGCCGCGCACCGTGGAAATCATCATGTGCTTGGCGGAGAATTCAACCAGCGAGTGGGCCAGGTCAGGTTCCCAGGTGGTGGTCGTCGTGGTCGGGGTAGCAACAGCAGTCGTCATGGCGAGTGTCTCCTTCTTGTCTTGGCGCGTCGAGGGGGTGACGCCGCTCGTTTTGTCCTGTACTATTAGAGTACTGGACGTTCTATATCTATACCTTACAGTTATGAACAATATGGGCAAAAAAAGAGACCGTCACTGCCTGCCTCCCGCGAAGTGCTCAAGCAACGTCGCCAGGCGCCCTTGCTCCTCGCTCGACAGCGCTTGCAGGAGCTTGCCCTCGGCCGCGAGTTGCGCTTTGCGGCCTGCCTCGTAGCTCTGGCGGCCCTTATCCGTGATGACCGCGCGCACGCTGCGGCGGTCCTCCTGGTCGGGGACGCGCTTCGCCAGTCCTTCGGCCTCCAGGCGGTCGATGAGCTGCGTCACGTTCGACTTGACGCACGCCAGTCGCTCCGCCAGTTGGCCCAGGGTGATGGGGCCTTCGGCCTCCGCGAGGTGCCGCAGGACGCCTAGCTTGGCGACGGAGAGCCCATGCGCCTCGAGCGCGGCGTCCAGCTCGTGATCGATCATGTGGCCGGCCTGCGCCAGCTTATAGATGAGGTCGCTGCTCGTGACCTGCTTCTCTTGCTGCGCCATATCGTTCATATCTGTATTATACACCAATGTACGTTATTTGTCAAGGGGGTAACGACCCCAATTTCCACTGTCTGGTACAATTCTACGCGAGAACGGGGAATCGGACAAGCCCACTGCGAGGCATGAACGGCAGGTAGCGCCGGGGCGTTTCGGTAGGTAGGCAAGGTGAGGAGGCGCTGGTCGAGAAAGGAGGCGCGGGCGATGAGAGGCTTGACCTTCGGGGCGAACGTGTTGCGCTACTGGCTGCCGGCGGCGGTGGCGGCGACGATCCTGGCGGGGCTAGTGTACCTGGTCGTGCAGCAGGAGATGCGCCTGTCGGCCAACGATGTCCAGGTCCAGATGGCGGAGGACGCGGCGGCGGCGCTGGCGAGCGGGGCATCTGTCGAGACCGTCGTGCCGCAGCAGACGGTGGATGTGGGCCGCAGCCTCGCGCCGTTCGTGATGGTCTTCGACGCGGGCGGACGGCTCGTCGCGTCATCGGGGCGGCTCAACGGCCAGCCGCCGGTCTTGCCATCGGGCGTGCTGGACTACGTACGGCAACGCGGCGAGGACCGCATCACCTGGCAGCCGCAGCCGGGCGTGCGGCTGGCGACGGTCGTGACGCGGGTCGAGGGAGGCGGGGACGGCTTTGTCGTGGCGGCGCGCTCGCTGCGCGAGGTCGAGCGCCGCATTGACGAGTTGCTGCCCCTGGTGGCCGTCGTGTGGCTGGCCGCGCTGGGCGCGACGTTCGTCATCGCCCTGGTGATGGCCGGCGTCGGGGTGGTGAGAGTCGCGCCGACGGCTACAGGCGCGCGCTAGCTATTCCTGGGCAGCGTCTCGGACCACGAAAGACGCGAAACAGGGCGGAGTGAATGCTCACTCCGCCCTGTTTTTATACAGCACCGTCTGCTCGGTGCGCGTCCAGATGCCGGGCCGCGCCCGGCGGTCGAGCCAGGCGGCGGGCCGTCGGAAGGCGCTGTCATAGTAGCGGACGTACTCTTCCTCGTGGCCGCCCCAGTACGCGCCGTCGTGGCCGCCGGGCCGGTCGCGCCACTGGTGCGGGATGCCTTCCTGGACCAGTTGCTGGTGAAAGGCCAGCGCCGGGCCATGCCAGACGTCCTGCTGGCCCATATCCATCCAGATGCGCAGCGAGCGCGCCTTCTGCGGCTGGGCCTTGAACAAGGGCACGGGGCTGTGGCTGTTGAAGTACGCCAGGTCACCAAAGTAGCTGGGCGCGGTGTCGTGGGTCCGCAAGGCCGGGCTGTGCGCGCCGACGATGCCAAACACCGAACTGTAGTTCATCCCCAACTGGAGGGCGCCGCAACCGCCCATGGACACACCGCCCACGGCGCGGCTCTCGCGATCCGGCCGGGTGCGGAAGCGAGCGTCGATCTCGGCCACCAGGTCGCGCCCGATGTAGTCACCCCAGCGCGGGCCGTTGTTGGCGTGGTTGACCCAGTAGGCGTTCTCGCCGTCGGGCATGACGATGATGAACGGCTGAATCTCGCCCGCCAGAACCAGGCGGTCGGCGACGTCGGGCAGGCCCATGTCTTCCCAGAAACGGTAGGTGGCATTCTTGCCGTGCAGCAAATAGAGGACGGGGTAATCGGCGTTGGGGTTGGCGTCGTAGCCGGGGGGCAGGTGAACGAGGTAGGGTTGGGCGCGCTGGAGCGAGTCGCTCCAGAAGGAGCGAAACTCAGTGCGGCCGGCGGCCAGCCCAACGGGCGCGCCCGGCGCCGGGCGCGCGGCGACGACATGCGCCAGCGGCCGAGCGAAGGCGCGCACCTCGGCCAGCGCCGTCTGACCCGGCGCAACCAGCGCCAGGGCAGCCAGCAAGACGCCCAGGAGGGACAACACAACACCACGGGCGACAGTCTTCATCCAGAACAACCCTTTACGTGGCTCATCACGCGTCGTGAGAGCGGGTTTCTCAGTCAAGGTGGACTTCAAGCAAGGCGTGGTCCCCCCAGACAGAACGACACTCTAAATCATACCGAGATCGCCGGATTAGGCAAACCGGCGCGCTAGAAGCGGCGGTCGCTGCGGTCCAGCCGCATGTCGTGGCCGACGATGTCGCCCACCACGCGCAGATAGACCTGGTTCATGGTGCTGCGCTTCAAGCGGACCTCGCGGTCGACGCTGTAGAGCAGGGCGTTGTAGACTTCCAGCCCGCCGTAGTCGGCGGCCAGGGTTTGCAGGATGGGCAGGATGTCGAAGCGGTCGAGGTCGAGGACCTCGGCTTCCAGGTTGCTGAGGGTGCCGGTGTGGCCCAGGCAGGCGGCAGGGAACTCGACCAGCAGGGCGTCGTCGTAGTCGGCCAGGCGGACGAAGAAGGCGACGACGGCGGGCGCGTGCTCCAGGCCCGTCTCCTGTAAGACGTAGTCGTTGCCGCCGCTGAAGCCGATATGGCCCAGCACGACGGGCGTCGAGAAGCCCGCCCGGCCATCGGTCCAGCGGTAGATGGCCTCGCTGTCGGAGAGGAGGGCCGGGTAGCTCGCCCCGGCGTCGCGCTGCCAGAGCCGCGAGTGGATGTCGGTGCGGCTGGTCTTGGCGATACAGAGGAGGTCGAGGGCGCGGGCCTGGCGGCGGCACGCCGCGAAGAGCGCGAGGTAGTCCGTGGCGATCATGCTGTGCAGCGGGTCGACACTCTCCAGCGTCAGGGGGTAGAGCTGGGGCAGGCGCGAGTAGAGCGCGCCGTCCATGTAGAGCACGCCGCCGTCGGGCAGCCGCTCGATGCCCTCGCGCGCCACGGCGACTTCCAGGCTCTGCATCAGCAGGTCGTAGAACCGCTTGACCTGGCCGTCGTCGGTCGCACCCGGCAGAATCTCGACCTCGGCGCGGCTGCACTCGATGCTGTCGTCCAGTCCGGCCCCATGCCCCAGGCACAACGCCTGGGCGACGAAGAGCGTCGCGCCGTTGACCAGGTCAGCGCGCCCAATGGAGGCGTCGACGGCGATGGCCGGGCGGCGGCGGCCGTAGAAGGTCTTGTCGGGCAGGGGGCGCCAGTGGCTGCGCACCAGGTCGCGCAATTCGGCTTCGTTGGCGTCGGCGTCGCGGGAGAAGGTGCCGCCGAGGTGGGCCGCCTTGTCTTCGACGCGGCGGGCCAGCTTATCGAGAAAGTCAGGCATGGGGTGTCCTTAGGCGAAGCGGCGGTCGCTGCGGTCGAGGCGCACCTCGCAGCCGGTTAGCTCGGCGATCAGGCGCAGGTAGACCTCGCTCATCATCGTGCGGTTGAGACGGACCTCGCGGTCCACG
>CAZLBQ010000201.1:0-10544 GCA_964557745.1 uncultured Anaerolineales bacterium | reverse complement strand
TGGGGCAAGGGAATGTCAACGTGAAGGTGAGCAGCAAATTCCCCATCCCCCAGCCCCTGGCTCACCGCCACTCCGCTACGACCTGATGCGCGTGGCGGCTCGTCCCCCACGAGGGGGAAGGGGGGTCGGAAATCCCCTCGCCCCGCGTGGGAGAGGGGTAGAGGTGAGGGGCTATCTGCCGCCGCTTACCCCGCCCGCGCCCGCCACGCCTGAAGCAGGTCGAGGGTGACGCCTGCGCCGCCGCACACGATGATCAGGATGGGGCCACGCCCGGCCAGCGGTGCCGCCTTCTCCAGCACCGCCGCCAGGGACGCGCCGCACGACGGCTCGACCAGGACGCGGTGCTCGTCGGCGAACCAGAAGCAGGCGTCCACGGCCTCTCGGTCGCTGACGACCCAGGGCGTGATGGGATGGCGGTGCGTCCAGGCCAGCGCCTCCGGGGCGACGCGGCGCGCGCCGAGCGTCGTGGCCAGAGACGTGATGCGGTCTAGCGTGACGAGTTCGCCCGCCGCGACCGACTGGGCGAACGAGTCCGCGCCCCGCGTCTCGACGGCCAGCACCGGCACGTCCGCCCAGCCCACGTCGTGCATCCCCTGCAACATGCCAATCAGCAGCCCGCCGCCGCCGACCGACACCACGACCGCGCCGGGCCGCGGGCCGTCCTGGGCGGCCTCGTGGATCATCGTCGCGTGCCCGGCCCACACAGTCGGGTCGTCGAAGGGGTGGATGCACGCCGCGCCCTGCCGTTCGGCCAGGGCCAGGGCGAAGACCTGCGACTCGTCCCACGCCGCGCCGTGGACGATGACCTCGGCGCCCTCGTGCTGAATGAGGTCTTTGGCGCGCTGCGAGGCGGTCTGCGGCACGACAATCCTCGTCGGGAGACCCAGCACGCGCCCGGCGTAGGCGACGGCCAGGCCGGCGTTGCCGCCCGACGCGCACACGAGGCCCCGCGCGCCCGCGTCAAAGGCCGCCTGGCACGCCACGCCCATGCCGCGCGCCTTGAACGACCCGCTCGGCTGAAACGACTCCATCTTGAGATAGACCGTCGCGCCCGCAACGGCGGCCAGCGTCCGCGACTCCCAGGTCGGGGTCCTAACATACAGAGGTGGCATACAAAAAGAGGCTCCTCACCGTCGATGATGGGTGAGGAGTATAGGCCAGAGCCGAGGGCGGGTCAAAGGAGGCGCTCTTCGAGCCGCGCCTTGACCGTCGGCCACTCGTCGTCGAGGATGCTGAAGTAGACGGACCAGCGCTGGTAGCCATCCTTGGGGATGATGACCGCCTTGCGCAGCACGCCCTCGCGGACGCCGCCGATGCGCTCGATGGCCTGCTGCGAGCGCGTGTTGCGCAGGTCAGTCTTGAGCTGGACACGAATGCAGTCGAGGCTCTCGAAGGCGTGGCGCAGCAGCAGGTACTTGCACTCGGTGTTAATGGGCGTGCGCCAGTAGGCGCGGCCCAGCCACGTCCAGCCAATCTCGATATGGCGGTCGAAGGCCGAGTAGTCCAGGTAGCGCGTGCTGCCGATGGCGCGGCCCGACGCGCCCTCGATGATGGCAAAGGGCAGCATACTGCCACGCGCCTGCGTCTCCAGGGCGTCGGCCAGCCACTGGCGCATCGCGGGCAGGTCGGTGGGCATCGGGACGGCCAGGTAGCGCCAGACTTCCTCGTCGCCCGCGACGGCGAACAGGTCTTCGGCGTGCCGCTCGGTCAGCGGCTCCAGCCGCACCCGGCGGCCTTCCAGGGTCACGGGTTCGGGAACCATAGCGTCTCCTGGGGTGATGGGGTAGGGAGTATCATACTCGGCGGGACGAAAGCGCGCAAGCGCGAATTGCGCGGCATAGGCTCAATGGAGTACAATGTCTCCCGACTGCCAGGCGGCGGTCATGCTGAGAACGCCACGTCGCGGCCGACACGCGCCGAGGCAAGAGCGTTGCGACTGTCATACCGAACGGAGTGAGGCGGGTGCTCCGCCCGCGCCGCCAAAGCAAATCTTCGCTACGCGGCTCAGAACGTTCGACTGTCACCCTGAACGAAGTGAAGGGTCTCCTCTGCCAACCTTGCCAGAGCAGATGCTTCGCTCCGCTCAGCATGACCGTCGCAACGTTTTTGCCTCGGCGCATGTTGCTCCCAGCATAGCATTCTCGGCGTGACAGGGGAAGGTTCTGCCCAGTGCGAGGTGACCGTCGAAGGGGCCGGACAGGAGGCGGGTTTGGTTGAGTCTGAGGGACAGTCGGGCCGCTCGCCCGACCTGGCGGCGCTGGGGATACTGGCGCTGGTCGTCGGCGTCTTCTTCGCCCCCGTCCTGTTTCTCGGTCGCTGGGCGCCGGCGGGAGGCGGGGACCTGGCCGCCTTCATCCTCCCCTACACCGCGTATGCCACTTCAAGCCTCCACGCCGGCCACGTTCCCCTCTGGAATCCGTACCTCTACAGCGGCGCGCCGTTCCTGGCCGACATCCAGTCGGCCGTCTTCTACCCCCTCAACCTGCCCTTCGCCCTCGCGCCGGGCGCCGTCACCTATCGCGCCCTGGAGATGCTCAGCGTCTTTCACTTCTGGCTGGCGGGTGCGCTGATGTACGCCTGCCTGCGCGCCTGGCAGACACCGCCCTTGGCGCGCCCGGCGGCCCTGCTGGGCGGCATCGCCTTCGGCCTGTCCGACCTGTTCTTTACCCACTTCGGCAACCTCAACCTCATCGCCGGCGCCGCCTGGCTGCCCCTGGTCATGCTGGGCGTGCGGCGCGGCGGGGCGCGCGGGCTACTGCTGGGGGCGGTCGGCGTCGCGCTCAGCGGGCTGGCCGGGCATACCCAGCCCTTGCTCCACATCCTGCTGGCCGTCGCCGTCTATGGCGCCGTGCGGCTCGCCGGGACATTGGTCGAGTGGGTCAGGGCGACCACCGCCGGAGCCAGGACAGCGAGGACGGAGGGGGAGACGGCTCCCGGCGGCCTGGCGCGCCTCGGCGAGTGGCTGCCGGCCGTGGTCGGCGCGCCTGTGCTCGGCCTGGCCCTCGCCGCCCTGACCCTCCTACCCGCCTACGAGTTGACGAGCTACACGCGCCGCGCCGGCCTGACCTACGCCGACGCGACGGCGTACTCGCTGCCACCCCAGGCCCTCGTGGGTCTTGTCGCTCCCAACTTGCAAGGCCGAGGACCGGCGGGTTTCTGGGGTAGCTGGGACCGCGTCGAGGTCGGCTTTCTCGGTGTCATCCCCCTCCTGCTGGCCGCCGTCGGCCTGACACGCGGCCGACGCGCCGTCTTCTGGGCCGCGCTGGCCGGGCTGGCCCTCCTCCTGGCGCTTGGCCCCGCGACGCCCCTCCACGAACTGTTCTTCCGCTTCGTCCCTGGTATGGCCCAACTCCGCGCCCCCGCCCGCCTGATTCTGCTCGTGGACTTCGGTCTCGCCGGGCTGGCGGCGCTCGGCCTGGACGCCCTGCTGCACCGCCCGCGCCCGATTCACGGCTGGCTGGCCCTGGCGACCGCCGTCGCCCTGGGCATCGGGGTCGCTCTAGCGTGGAGTAGGCTAGACAGCTTTGGCCGACCCTCAGCGGCGCAACTTGCGACGGCCCGCAACGCCGTCCTGAGCGCGGAGACGCTGCTCGTCCTCGGCGCTGCTCTCATCGCCCTGCGCGCCTGGCGGCGGCTGCCCCCGCGCTGGCTGGCGCTCGGCCTGCCGGCCCTGCTCGTCGTGGACTTGCTGGCGCAGGGCATGGGCGTCGACACCAGCCCAACTGATCCCACGGCCAACTATGACCACCCGGCGGCGGTCGCATTTCTGCAAGCCGACCCGTCGCTGTACCGCATCGAGGTACGCGGCGAGAGTTGGGGTGTGTGGGCCCCCAACCTGAGCCTGCGCGAAGGGCTGTACGACACGTCGGGCCTCTACAACCCGCTGGAGATCGCCGACTACCAACTCTTCTGGGAGAGCCTGACCGACCGCCAGACGCGGCTGTTCGACTTCCTGAACGCCAAGTACGTGGTCGGGCCGAAGGACTTCGCGCTGCCCTGGGGCAAGTTTGCCCCCGTCTTCGACGGTGACCCCGCCGTCAACATCTATCTGAACACCCAGACGCTGCCGCGCGCTCAACTGGTCTACCGCAGCCGGGTCATCCCCGACCGCCGCGCCCAGTTCGAGGCGCTTCGCGCCCCTGGCTTCGACCCCAGCCAGTCCGTCATCCTGGAGAGCGGCGTCGCCCTTGACGGCGGGCCCGCTGGCGAGTCTAGTCTCAGCCTGGCCGAGTACGAGGCCGACCGCCTGGCTGTCGATGTCGTCGCGGCGGGCGAAGGCTATGTCGTGTTCAGCGAAGTCTACTACCCCGGCTGGCAGGCGTGGGTGGACGGCGTCGCTGCGCCCATCGAGCGCGCCAACTTTACCTTCCGCGCCGTGCGCGTGCCGCGCGGTCCCCACCGCGTCGAGTTGCGGTTCGAGCCGACGACGTGGCGCGTGGGGCTGGCCATCAGCGCCCTGGCCATCGTGGCTGCCCTGAGCCTGACCTACCAGGCGCGGCGGCGTGCGTGAACTGACCATGACCCTCACCCCACGCTGGCTGGCCCTGCTTGTCCTCCTCGCAGCGCTGGCCGGGTGCGCCGCGCCGCCGCCCGCGCCCGCGCCCACAGCGACTCCGCCTCCTCTGGCAGCCACCCCAACGCCGATGGCCCAGGCGTCTCCCGATTACCGCGTCTTCCTACCCGCCGTGCCGCGCTCCGACCAGCCGCCTGCCACGCGGACGCCCGCGCCGTCAGCTACGCCGCCCCCACCGCCAACCGTCACGCCCGCATCGCCCACCGCCACCCTTGTTGCAGCGGCATCGCCGTGCGCCGGGCTGGTGACGGCGCGCGACAGCCGGCTCTGGCTAGACGGCCAGCCCTGGACGTTCCTGGGGACCAACTTCACCTACCTCCCCAACTTCCCGCTCCGCGAGGCCGAGGCCAGCCTCAAGTTCCTGGCCGAGCATCACGTCAGCGTCATCCGCACCTGGGTCCTGCCCGGCGATGACCTGGCGCATGTCGAGCGCGTGCTGGACCTGGGCCGCCAGGACGGGCTGCGCTTCGTCATCACCCTGGCCGACACCTGGCACTATCCCCATGAGACCGAGTTCTATACCGACAGCTTCAACGCGGCTTACCTGGCCCACGTACGCGCGGTCATGACCCGCTTCCGCGACCGGCCTGAGGTCTTCATGTGGCAGATGATGAACGAGCCGACGTGCGGGCCAGAGGGGGGGAGCCAGGCATGCCTGACGCGGATGCAGACGTGGGCGCAGCAGACAGCGGGGGTGATGCGCTCCCTCGACGCGTGCCGTCCCATATCGGTCGGGCTGATCGGCATCGGCGGGACAACCCCGCGCGAGGAGGAGCACTTCCGCCGCATGACGTCCCTCGCGGGCGTCGACACCCTGACGCTGCACCGCTACGCCTTTGAGGATTTCAACACGAAGCTCAAGCGGGAGATGGACATTGTCCGCGACAGGCGGCTGCCCCTGGTCTGGGGCGAGGTCTACGAGCGGGCCTACGATAAGGGCTGCCGCCCCCTGAGCGACGACGCCGTCCCGAAGCGGGCCAGGCTCATCCGCACTGACCTGGCGCGGTCGTTCCAGGCCGGCGTCGATGGCTACCTGCTCTGGCAGTTCGCCTACGGCCGGCTGCGTCAGGGGGCCGAGGTCAAGTACTACTGCGGCGAGTTCGACTACGACCGCGACGACCCAGTGTGGGATGTCTTCCAGGCGTTCAAGCTGCCTACGGAGGCGGGCAGGCCCTAGCGCTTACGGCTACGGTCCCCGCTCTCTGTCTTTCGTCCATCGTCCGTCGTTGCATCTCTAGCGTCCCGCCTCCACGCGCACCCGCCCCACCTCAACCGCTTTGTCCTGCCCGCCCGGCGTCGGCAGCCGCTCGCCGGTCCGCCAGTCGTACCAGCCCAGGCGCAGGGTTGCGTCGCCCGCTGGAGCGTCCTTCGGCACGCTCACTGTGACCGGCTGGAGGATGCGCTCCCCGGCGGCCCAATCAGTCGTTGGATAGCTGCTGCCCAGGGGCGGACCGTCGAATTGGGCCAGGATGCGCCCATCGGGGCCAACGAGGTGGACAAATAGGTTCAGGTCCGTGGCCGTCGGCGCGAGGGCCTGCCAGGCGAGCATCAGCGTCACCTTGTCGCCCGGCCTCACGCTCGTCGGCTCGACGCGGCGGCCCACCAGCCGCATAGCCTCGCCAAACGTCGGTGGCGCGGGGAGCGGGTCGATGACCGGCGCAGCGCCAGCCGGCAGATGGTAGGCCAGCAGCAGCGGCTTGCCGCTGGCGTCGTTGACCGGCTCGCGCGTCAGGCCCGGCCAGCGGCGTGCGAACGCCTCGGCGTCGGTCCCTTCCCAGACCTCGAACACGTAGCGGCTGTCGCCCTGAGGGGGCAGGACCAGCCCGTGGCGCGGGTCGAACGAGCGCGGCGGCGCGGCGAAGTTCACCATGCGGATCGGCGTCTGGCTCCAGACGGCGGGCGAGACGTAGGTCGTTCCCTGGCCCACCAGCGCCCGCACGGCCTCGCCCCGCGCGATGGCCGCGCCCCGGTACTCATCGTGGACCTCAGGCGTGTTGGCGTAGCGGACCCAGAAGTCCCAGCCCGACCACGCCGCGCTGACGAGCAGGACGAGGGCGAGGGCCAGGGTGGCCCAGCCCACCCCCACGCGCGCCCGCAGCCGGCCCTCGCCCCACGTCAGGCCCCAGGCGGGCAGCAGGAACAGCGCGGGCCACAGGCTTGTGAGCCGCCCGTAGTGCGGCGCGGCGTCGCTGAGCCACGACGGCACGAGCATCACGAGATAGGTCAGGGCGACAAGGACGGCGGCGGATTGCGGCGCGCGCCCCCGCCGCCCCAGGAGGTCGCGCAGCAGGAGGACAATCCCCACAAGGAAGGCGGCTGCCAGCAGGGGGTCGAAGACGGGCCGCCCCGGCAGGTTCTCCCAGTTCGAGTCGGTCCCGCGCACGACGGGCATCAGCAGCAAGCGCCAGGCATTATCCAGCAGCATCCCTGGCAGGTTGCCGCCGTTGACGTCCGGGTTGAAGACCGAGACCTGGCCCGTGCGCAGGCTGAGCAGGTCGGGGTTGGCCTGGAAGTACAGGAGCAGCGGCAGCGCCAGCGCGAAGGCGACGGCCCCTGCCATGACGAGGGCGACGAGCGCCTGTCGCCGTCCCCGCAGGACCTCCCACGCCGCCGCCAGCGTCAGGATGATGGGCAGGAAGCGCCCGTTGGTGTGGGTGTAGAGCGCCGCTGCGACGAACACCCCACTCAACGCCGCGTAGAGGAGACTTCGTCCATCGACCCGCCATCGTCCATCATCCGTCGTTCGTCGTTCGTCGTTCGTCCTTGGTCCTCGGTCGCTGCGCGTCGCCTCCCACCACGCCCACAATGTCAGCGCCACCCAGAAGGGCAGCAGCCCGGCCCGCAGGCCCTGGTGTCCCTTCGCCACCGGCCATAGGGTAAAGGCGACGAGGGCTGCGCTGACGAGGCCCGTCAGGCGCGGGCGGGGCACGGGCAGCCGGGCGACCAGGAGATACTGGGCGGGGATGGCCAGCGTGCCCGCGATGACGCCCGGCAACCGCACTGCCCACGGCGTCGCGCCAAAGGCGTCGATGCTGAAGGCGATGAGGTAGATGAACAGCGGCTCGCGGCCGAAGTTGCCGGGCAGGAAGACCGGCCGCCAGCCGCGCAGGATTTCGAGGGCGTCCAGGGCGTTGTAGCCTTCGTCGTGGTGGAGGCCCAGGGGGATGTCGGTCAAGCGATACACGCGCAGCGCGAAGCCCAGCCCAATCAGACCCAGCAGGATGAGCAGCGGCCAGCGCCGCAGCGGGCGCTTGGACGGAGAGGCGGAGGCAGGGAGCGAGGCCATGCGCGAATTATAGCGCAATTCGCCCTTTTGCCCGCCCCCGAGTAGAATTGCGCAGTTTCTACGGCTCCTGGTACCTCATGGCGTCTTTGACTTCCCGTTTCCAACCCAAGCCCCCCCCTCACCTGCTCCGCTGGGCGGCCCTGGCCGTCCTTCTCGTCGCGGTGGGCCTGCGCGCCTATCGCCTCGCGGCGCAGAGCTTCTGGTACGACGAGGGCACGTCCGTCGTCCTCGCCGCCCGCGACCTGCCGACCATCGCCCGCGACGCCGCCGCCGACATCCACCCGCCCCTCTACTACTTCCTGCTCCACTACTGGATTGGCTGGTTTGGCAATAGCGAGGTCGGGGCGCGCAGCCTGTCGGTCCTACTCGGCGCCGCGCTGGTGGCGTTGACCTGGCTGCTGGGCCGCCGCCTGTTTGGCCCCACCGTCGCCCTGGCCGCCGCTCTCCTGGCCGCCGTCTCGCCCTTCGCCGTCTACTACGCCCAGGAGACGCGCATGTACACCCAGGCGGCGCTGCTCGGCGCGGCCAGCTTCCTGACCATGCTCGCCTACCTGGATGCCGTGACGGAGGACGCAGGACGGGGGACCAAAGAGCGAATCCCGTTGAGCGTCAGGCCGAGCAACGCGAGGCATCTGCTCTGGGAGCGTCGGCAGAGGAGACCCTTCGCTGCGCTCAGGGTGACAGTCGAGGCGACTGAGCCGCACGACGACGTCGCGCGGGCGGCGGTCGGCCGTCGGCAGGCGACGGTCATGCTAGTGACCTATATCCTCGTCACCATCGGCGCGCTGTACACCCACTACTTCGCCTTTACCGCGCCCCTGGCCGCCAACCTCGTCTTCGCCCTGGCGGCGCTGCGCCGCCGCGCCTGGCGGTCCCTGGCGGTCTGGGTCGGCGCGCAACTCGTCGTCGCCGTCGCTTTCCTGCCCTGGCTGTTGCGCTCCCTGGAGGGCATCCGCAACTGGCCTGCCGTCAGCCAGCCCTTCACCCTGCCCTTCTTGATTGCCGACAGCCTGCGCGTCTTCGGCCTCGGCCGCGGCGCGGAGTGGTCACCCTGGGCGCTCCTCTTCGCAGCCCTCGCCCTCGTCGGCGCTGTCGTTCCCAGCCGGCGGGCCTATCCCGACCATCTAGAGCCTCCCAGCGGAGAACACATACGTAATCGTCAGTCGTCAATCGTCAATCGTCAATCCCCTGCGCTCAACCGCCTGGCCGCCGTCGTCTATCTGGCCGTCCCGCTGCTCGTGATGTTCGTCCTGTCGCTCCAGCGGCCGATGTACAACCCCAAGTTCCTGCTCGTCGCCCTACCGCCCTTCGCCCTGCTCGTCGCGCGCGGCGCGCTCGTCCCGTCGCTGTGGGTGCGGCGCGGCGGCGCCCTCGTCTCCCTGGTCCTGCTGGCCGCCCTGGTCGTCATCTCGGCGCGCGGCCTGCTGGGCTACTACTTTGACCCGCGCCAGGCCCGCGACGACTATCGCGGCATCGCTCGCTACCTGAGTGCCGCCGGACGGCCCGGCGACGGCATCCTGGTCAACGCCCCCAGCCAGGTCGAGGTCTTTGGCCTCTACTACCACGGCGACTTGCCCGTCTACCCGCTGCCGCGCCAGCGCCCGCCGGACAAGCGCGCCACCGAGGCCGAACTAGCCCAGCTCGCGGCGCAGCACAAGCGCCTGTTTGGCCTGTTCTGGGCGACCAACGAGAGCGACCCGCAGGGGGTTGTCGAGAGCTGGCTCAACAGTCACGCCTACAAGGCGCTGGATAGCTGGTTCGGCAACCTGCGCTTGACCATGTACGCGTTACCGGGAGCGAGCGGAGAGTGGCGGTCAGTCAACGCCCAGTTCGGCGACCAGTTCACCCTCCAGGCGTCGCGCGTCGGGGCCACCTCGGTCGAGGCGGGCGATATCCTGCCCATTAGCCTGCGCTGGCAGGCGCGCCAGGCGGTTCAGGCCGACGTCAAAGTGTTCGTCCACCTGGTCGACCCGAGCGGCGTGATTGTTGCCCAGCACGACGCCCCGCCCGCCAACCAGCCCACCCAGGGCTGGCCCACCGGCGCCATCCGCGAGGACAACCACGGCATCCTCATCCCCTTCGGCACGCCGCCCGGCCCCGTCGAGATCCGCGTTGGGCTGTACGACGCGGCGACCGGCCAACGGTTGCCCGTGGCCGGTCGTGATTATGTCTCGCTCGGTCAAGTGGAGTTGCAGCGTCCGGTCGTTCCGCCGCCCATCGAGGTCTACAACCTGCGCCAGCGCCCCGCCGTGGCCGTCGGCGACTTCACCATCCTTGGCTACGACGCCTTCAAGCGCGGCTTCGACCACGCCCCCGACACGCCCATTCGGGCCGGCGACGAGGTCCAGGTCACGCTGCTGTGGCAAGCGCGCGCGGCCAACCCGCGTCTCCCCCCCCCCCCCCCCCCCCCCGCCCCCCCCCCCCCCACCCCCCCTCCCCCCCAAGGCAGACCCGCCCCCACCCCCCCCCCCCCGCCCCCCGCCAACCCCCCCCCCGCCAGGCCGTCCACCACCCCCCCCCCCGGCCCTACCCCCCCGACCTTCCCCCCGAATTCGCCCACCAAGCCAATCCCCCCCCCCATTTCCCCCGCCGAAAAATCCGCCCCGCGAATTTCACCATGTTAACATAAGACATCGGATAGGCCGGGTCGACGAGTTCCAGGGGCGGCGGCAACAGGTCTTTGAC